>CAMAKJ010000005.1 GCA_945836055.1 uncultured Clostridia bacterium
GCTGGTCGTCGTGGAAGATGGGAATGTCGCACTTTTCCTTCAGCTTCCGCTCGATCTCAAAGCACCGGGGGGCGGAAATGTCCTCCAGGTTGATGCCGCCGAAGGAGCCGGAGATCAGGTACACCGCGTTGACGAACTCGTCCACGTCCTTGGTCTTCACGCAGATGGGGAAGGCGTCCACGTCGGCGAAGGCCTTGAACAGGGCGCACTTGCCCTCCATGACGGGCATACCCGCCTCGGGGCCGATGTCGCCCAGACCCAGAACCGCGGAGCCGTCGGTGATGACGGCGCAGAGGTTGTGACGCCGGGTCAGCTCGTAGGACTTATCAATATCCTTCTGGATTTCCAGGCAGGGCTGAGCCACGCCGGGGGTGTAGGCCAGGGACAGATCGTCCTTGGTATTGCAGGGAACGGTGCAGGTCACTTCGATCTTGCCGCCCCACTCCTTGTGAAGCCGCAGGGACTCTTTTGCGTAATCCATAGTTATTTCTCCTTTACAATCACGGATATTCCGTTGGGTATGACGGTGATACTGGCGTTTTCGCCCTTGTCCGCCTTTGCCATGGCGAGGGCTGCCTCCAGGGTGGGCGCGTAGTCCAGCTTCATCTCCCGGAGGGTCGTTTCCATTTCCGGGCGGGATACGAAGATTACCCGGTGCTTCATGAGAATTCGGCAGAGAATCTGGCTCTCCCACTGGTCGGGGATCGTCTGGTTTTGCGGTGTGGCTGCGCAGCGTTCAAAGTGGGCGCGGGGGCTTTCGCAGTCCCGCAGGGAGGTGTAGAAACCCTCGCCGCCGGTGCCGTCGGCAAGCTCGGCGCACATAATCAGCACCGCGCCCTCCTTGGCGGAGGCTTCCTCCGCGGTCAGGCCCTTGACGCTCTGGTAGATGTTCTGATCCAGGGGCGCGCCGCCGTTGGAGGTGACCACAATGTCGCCGGGGATGGCCTCCACCTCGCAGTATTGCCGCAGGAACGCGGTGCCCGCCTCGTGGGCCTGGCGGAAGTCTCCCGCGAACGCCGCCACGGTCTTCTTCTCCTCGTCAATGACCACGTTGACGATGAAGGCCAGCTTTGCCATCTCCGCCGCCGCCACCATGTCGGCGTGAAGGGGGTTGCCCTCCAGGACGCCGGTGCGGGCGTAAGGGGAGGCGATGAATTTCCCGCAGTGGTTGCCCAGTACCGTGGTCTTGTCGCAGACGCCGGGCAGGACGCTTTTCCGTCCCCCGGAGAAGCCTGCGAAGAAGTGAGGCTCGATGAAGCCCTCGGACACCAGCAGGTCCGTCTCCACCGCCGCCCGGTCAATGACCAGGGGCGCGCCGGAGGGCAGAATGCCGATCTGCACATTGCTGTCCGGGTCAAAGGCGTCGTGGACGCGGATGGTTTCCGACGAGGCGATTTCCTCCCCCAGCTTGGCGGCCAGCTCCGCTTTGGTGGTCAGACGGTGGAAGCCCGTGGCCACCAGCAGGGTGATCTGAATGCCGGGATTGCCCTCCCGGAGCGCCCGGAGCATGGGGGGCAGAATGTCCCGGCTGGGCACGGGGCGGGTGTGGTCGGAGATGATGACGGTGCAGGTTTTTTTGCCCGCCGCCAGCTGAGACAGTCTGGGGGAGCCGATGGGGTTTGCCATGGCCGTTTCCACCAGCTCCCGCCCCGTTTTGTCGCTTTTCAGCGCGTCTACCCGGGAGGTCAGCAGGCCGTCACAGGGAAAATCCCAGGAAAGCTGCCCCTTGCCGTATGGTATGGAAATCATGTTTTTTCCTCCCGGCATCCGGTTAATAGTTGCCCTTAAAGACCTCTTCCTTCACCGGCGGCCGGTAGTCGCCGAAGTAGGAGCCAAAGTCCAGCCCTAAGTAATTGCACAGGTCCAGAACCTCAACCATGGTGTTGTCGTTGACGGGAATGCCGTTTTCCATGATGCGCTTGACGGCGGCCACTTCCTTTTCGCCGTGGGTGTAGATCCGCTCCTGGCCGTCGGCCTTGGGGGACTCCCGCAGCTCCTGCAGGTAGGCGGAGAAGTGCTTCTTGATTTCCTCGGGGTTGCCGAAGTAGGCGGGGTTGATGGCCATGAAGCCGTGGCAGATGCTGCCCTTGCCGCCGGTCATGCAGTAGTTGGAGGTGGCGCCCATGGACAAAATGGAGGAGAAAATCTCACACAGCATGCCGTAGCCGTAGCCCTTGTGGCTGCCCAGCTTTTCCGTGCTGCCGCCCAGAGGCATGATGCCGCCGCCCCGTTTGGCTACGATGTTGGCCAGCACGTCGGGAGCGTTGGTGGAAGGATGGCCGTCCTTGTCCAGGGCCCAGCCCTCGGGCAGGGGCTTTTCCATCTTGTTGTACATCTCCAGCTTGCCCCGGGTGACAACGGTGGTGGAGGCGTCAAAGAAGAAGTCGTAAGGCTCGGCGGGGAAGGCACAGGCGATGGGGTTGCTGCCCAGCATGGCCTTGCGGCCGTTGGTGGGCACCATGATGGCCTCGCTGTTGGTGCAGGCGAAGCCCATGAGGCCCTCCTTGCAGGCCATCTTGGCGTAGTAGCCCGCGATGCCGAAGTGGTTGGAGTTGCGCACCGAGACGATGCCCACGCCGGAGGTCTTGGCCTTCTGGATGGCCATTTCCATGGCCTGGTGGCTCACCAGCTGGCCCATGGCGTCATGGGCGTCGATAACGGCGGTAATGGGAGTCTCAAAGACCACCTCGGGCTTGGCGTGAACGTCAATCATACCCTTCTCGATGCACTTGTGGTAGCGCACCATCCGCTGCATACCGTGGGACTCGATGCCGTACAGGTCAGAGGTCAGCAGCACATCCTGAATGATGTTGGCCTCCGCTTCCGTAAAGCCGAACTTGGTGAACGCGTCCATGCACAGCCGGTGCAGGGTTTCATAGGGCCAGTATTGATATGCCATAGTGTTTTCCTCCTTTACAGTTCGCCCCGGTAAATGGGCGCCAGGGCGTCGTGAATTGCCTTGTATTTTCCGAACAGCGATTCGTAAAGCGCGGTGTTTTCCGGGTTGGGAACGGACACGGAGTCGATCTGCACGCACGTTTCCGCCGCCTGGGCGAAGCTGTCAAACCAGCCGATGCCCACCGCCGTCATCATGGCGGTGCCGAAGGAGGAGTCGTCCACCTTCACCTTCTCTAGCCGCATTCCCAATACGTCGGCAACGATCTGCCGCCAGAGCATTCCCTTGGCGCCGCCGCCGATGATCCGGACCCGCTTCATGGTGATCCCCAGACCTGCCAGGGTGTTCAGGCAGTCCTTCAGGCTCATGGCGACGCCCTCCAGGGTGGCCCGGGTGAAGTGCGCCGTGGTGTGAATAGAGCTGATGCCCGTGTAGCTGCCCTTCAGATCGGGATCGTTGTAGGGGGTCAGTTCCCCGTTGAGATAGGGGTGGAACATGAGCCCGTCGCTGCCCGGGGCGATTTTCTCCGCCGGGACGTTCAGCTGGGAGAAGGGCTCCCGGCCGATGGCGTCCCGGTACCAGCGGTAGCTGGCGGCGCAGCTGGCGGTTGCCGTGCCGGGATACCACAGCCCCGGCACCACATGGCGGTAATTGAAGATAAATTCGGAATCCAGGGGGCGGTCCGTCACCACGCAGATTCTTCCGGCGGTGGCCAGCTTCACCGTGGCGTGGCCCGGTTCCACATTGCCGGCGGCGAACACCTCCATCACCGTGTCGGTGGTGCCCACGAGAGCCCGGGTTCCCTCCGCCAGGCCGAATTCCGCGGCCCGTTCGCCGGTGACGGTTCCGGCCAGATCCGTGGGGCTGCACAGCCGGGGCAGCCATTCTTTTTGGATGCTGCCGAGCTTGCACAGCTCCTCCGACCAGCACTGCCGCCTGGCGTCGTAGAACATGGAGCCGGCGGCATCAATGGTGTCCGTCTCCATGGTACCGGTCATGCGGTACCGGAGATAATCCTTGGCGAACAGGATGTGCCGGATTTTTCCCCAGGTCTCCGGCTCGTGCCTGCGCAGCCACATCAGCTGGGGCAGCGTCCACACCGTGGTGGGAGCGTTCAGCACCTGATCCAGAATGGTATCCAGGCAGGTGTCCTTCAGCTCCTGCACCTCGGCCTTGCTTCGCTGATCCGTCCACAGAATCGCGGGGCGGAGCACCTGCCTGTTCGCGTCCAGCAGCACCGCCGTGTGGGTGGCCGCGTCGAAGGACAGCGCCTGAATCTGCTCCGGCTTTGCCTGGGCCTCTTTCAGGATATCCGCCAGGGCGGATTTGAAGGCGGTGCACCAGTCCTCCGGGTTCTGCTCGCACCAGCCCACATGGGGATAATGGGTGGGATACTCGCAGCCGGCGGTGGCCGCGATGACCCCCTCCCGGCTGAGCAGCGTCAGCTTGACGCTGCCGCTGCCGATATCCACGCCCAGAACGTACTGATCCATAGCGGCTCCTTTGTCAGCGGCCGATCCAGTCGTGCTCCGGATCGTTGCTGCGGTTGAAGCCCTGATAGTCGCCTGCCATCAGCCACAGGAAATAGGTCTGATAGCCGGGGGTGGAAACCGTGGTGTGATATCCGTAGGGGAACTCCACCAGCTCGTCGTTCTTCACCCGGTAGGCCTCGTCCATGGAGCCGTCGGAGGTGTACATGCACTGTACGGCAAAGCCCTGCTTGGGATCAAACAGGAAGTAGTAAATTTCCTCGGCGACGCACTCGTAGGGCATATTGTCCGTGTCGTGCTTGTGAGGAGGGAAGCCCGCCCAGTTGCCCTCGGTGCAGTAGGCTTCGCCGATGGTCAGAACCTTGGCGTTGGAGTTGCTGTCGATGATGAAGCTGGTCTCCCGCTGGTAGGGCTGCTTGCCCAGCAGCTTCAGCACCACGTGATCCTCCCGCAGCACCTGGGGCGCGGTCTTTTCGGCCACGGGGGTGCCGCAGACGGCAATCTTGATGTGGTCCCGGGCGGTGATCTCCAGCGCCTGCTCCCGGGGCATGTAGAAGCTCTCGGCCTTCCGGTTCTCAAAGACGTTGCTCCGGTTGCCGATGTTCTCCCAGACTTCGCCGTTGCAGGCGACATCGCAGTGGCCTTCCAGCATGATGAAGGCGACTTCCCGGTCCTCGGTGTAGAAGGGCAGCTTCTCTCCGGCGTCCAGCTCGATGATGCCGAACTCCAGCTTTTTCAGGCTGCACTTGCCAATCTGGCTGATCTTGGTGTAGCCCTTGGCGGGAACATAGGTTTTCTTGAAGTTCATGATAATTCCTCCTTCAATAATTGATCGATAACCGTTTCCCAGTCCCCCACAATGCCGTAATCGGCGTAGCCGAAGATGGGCGCTTTGGGGTCTGAATTGATGGCGACTATTTTCTCCGAACCGGACATACCGGCCAGATGCTGCACGGCGCCGCTGATTCCCACGGCAATATAGAGCCTGGGGCAGACGGTCACGCCGGTCATGCCCACCTGGCAGCGGTAGGGGGCAAAGCCCGCGTCCACGGCGGACCGGGAGGCGGCAAGCCCGGCGCCCAGCTTTTCGGCGAGAACGGACAGCTTCCGGAAGCCCTCTTTGGAGCCTACGCCCATGCCCCCGGCGACGATGATTCCGGCCTGGGACAAGGGTTTCCCCTGGGAAAAGGGCTGGAAGGCCACATGCCGGAGCCGCTGCTCCCGGATATGGCAGGATTCCGGGATGATTTCCGCCTTGGGATTGGGCCGCGCCGCCGGGCGGAATAACCCGGGGCGGACGGTGGCCATCTGAATCCGGCTGAGGGAGCGGATGGATGCCATCAGGGAATTGCCGAAGGCGGGACGGGTCTGCACCAGATCGCTTCCCGCCATTTCCAGGGCAGTGCAGTCTGCGGTCAGGCCCGCGTCCAGCTTCCAGGCCAGCATGGGCATGAGGTTTCGCATCCGGATGGTGGCGGGGGCGAGGACGATGCTGCTGCCCCAGAGCTTGAGTTTCTCTGCCAGGAGGTCAGCAAGGGCAGCTTCATCCACGATTTCCCCGCAATTCAGAGTATGTATGATATTTGCGCCGTAGAGCGCGGCCTCCGCCTGTTCTCTGGCGGGGACAAACGCTCTGACGCGGCCCGGCAGAAGCTCCGCCGCCTTGCTCAGAAGTCCGGCGTCCAGACCAAAGGGGCACAGCACCAGAATTTCCTGACTCACGGCTGCACCTCCCGAAGCATGGCGCGAAGGGCTTGAATCCCCTTCGCCGGATCGGTTTCCTTCGGCCCGTTTCGCAGGCCGGGGAATTTGCTTTCCATGGCGGTCACCTTGGTCAATGAGCCTTTCAGACCGCACTGCTCCGCCGTCAACCCTAAGTCCGCGGCGGAATACCGCTCCACCGTCTTGCCTCTGGCCCGGCGCATGGAGAGAATGCCGGGAAGACGCAGACTATAGGCGTATTCGCAGACGCTGACCACCAGCGGCCCCCGGGCGGAAAGTACCTCCACGCCGGTTTCCAGCCGGCGGTGGAGAAGCAGGCGGTCTTTCTCCCACTCCAGCTTTTCCACGTTGGACACGCAGGGAATCCCCAGCGCGGATGCCAGTTCTCCCGGCACCTGGCCGGTTTCCCCATCGATGGCTCTTCTTCCGCACAGAATCAGATCGGCAGGCCCCAGGCGCTTTGCTGCGGCCCGCAGTGCCCCGGCGGTGGCCCGGGTATCCGCGCCTGCCATCAGGCGGTCTGTGATCAGAACCACCCGGTCGCAGCCTCTTGCCAGCAAATCCTGCAATGGAGCCTCCAGTTTTGGAGGCCCCATGGTAACCACCGTTACAGTCCCATCCTTATCCTTCAGGCTCAGGGCCGCTTCCAGCGCGGATTCGTCGGCAATATTCCATTGCAGGCTCGCGCCTTCCCGTTTCAGCCGGTACTGCCCGTCCACCTGTACGGAGGTGGTGGCGGGCACAGCCTTTACGCAGACAAGAATGTTGTTCATGTTCTTTTATACCAGCGCGGCGTACAGATCCACCAGCGCCTTGCCCTCGGGGACGCACAGACTCAGGCACAGGTAGGCCTGGGGGCTGGCGGTGAGCATGGCGGCGCAGCCGGAGCGCTTCAGATCCTCCCAGCGGCTGGCGGCGATCTTCTCCACAAGCGCGGGCATATAGCCGTAGGCCACGGCAGTGCCGCAGGACTTGGCCAGCTTTTCCCGGCTGAACATTTCGCCCACTTCATAGCCCGCCGCCTTGGCCATGGCGCGGATGGGCGCGAACTCGTGGAAGGTGCGGGCCAGACGGTCGTCGTCATGGCAGGCACCCTGGACGCCGGTGCCGGCCTTGGCTTCCAGCTTGCCGGACGCAATGAGCTTGGCAACGTAAGCGGTGGCGGTGGTCACATCGGTCTTGATCTCGCAGCCCCACTCGGGGTACTTCTGTTTCATGATCTCCGCGTCGTAGCTGTCCAGCACCACCACGGGCAGACCGGCCGCATTGATGGCATCGGCGCAGGCCTTGGCCTGCTGACGGACTTCCTCGGTGTAGCCCATCAGGTCGCCCAGCATCACGCCGGAGGCGGGCTCGTTTGCCAGCACCTTGGCGGAGACGCCGGCCTTCTTCAGGACGGCCAGCAGATTCTTAGCCATCTGGGGAACCTGGATGGCGGCGACTTCGCCGATGTACACCAGCACGTCGGTGCCGTCCTGACCGTAGGAGGGCTTCTCCACGCCGTAGATATTGCCGGTTTCCAGGGCATTGTCGATGAGCTTCATAACAGCCTCGGGCGCCAGCTCATTCACCACGGCCTCCGTCCGGGCTTCCCGGATGAACAGCGGGGGCTGATAGCCGGTTGCGCAGTCGTTGGTGCAGGCGTCGCACAGCAGGCACTCATACATGGCCTGAGCCATGTCCTTGTCAAAGGGCTGGGTGCCCTTATTCGCCATGCTCAGCAGCAGACCCTTGGCACGGGGGGTGTTGACTTCTCTTCCGGTCTGGTGCTGGACAGGGCACAGATGGCGGCACATCCAGCAGAAGCGGCACTTCTCGGCATGATGCAATGCGTTCTGACTAATCATTTTTGGTTACCTCCTGTCCTTTCTTACAGACCCATCTTGTAGGGGTTCAGAATACCGTTGGGATCCAGCTCTTTCTTCAGTGCCTGCAGCACCTGCAGAGCGGGGCCGTACTGCTCCTTCACCAGGCGGGACAGCTTCAGGCCCACGCCGTGGTGGTCGTTCAGGACGCCGCCGTTGGCCAGGGCCGCCCGGACACCGGCATTCCAGATCCGGTTGTGCAGACGCAGGGCTTCCTCGGGATCCTCGGGGGGATTGTCGATGATGAAGCGGGAGTAGTTCATGGCGCCCCACTCATACCAGTGAGAGCTGTGGGAAATGAAGCGGACGCCGTATTCGCCGAAGCCGTCCTCCACGGCGTGCTTCATGGCCCAGTAGATCTTCTCGATGTTGTCGTGGGTCGCCACGGTGTCCAGGGTGCCGAACATCTGGGGCAGATCCATGATGTGGTCGGGGTAGAAGAAGGTGATCCGGTTTTCAAACCACTTTTCGCCGTACTCGTTGCCCAGATACTCGGCGTGGTACTTCTCGGCAATGGACAGGACGATTTCCTTCTCCGCTTCCACGATCTTTTCGTAGCCCTCCAGGGTCAGGTTCATGAAGGAGCCCTTCTTGGCAAAGCCGATGATCTTCTTGATGATGGAGACAGTCTCCGCTTCGTCGAACAGACGGATGATGGAGGGCTTTACCGCCTGGACGATCTCCCGGCAGGCCTGATAGCCGGTATGGATGTCGGGGAACAGGAAGGCGTGGTGGGTTCTGACCTCGGGCTGCTTGACGATCTTGAACTTGGCCTTGGTCATGATGCCCAGGGTGCCCTCGGAGCCCACAAAGAGGGGAATCAGGTTGGGGCCGCTGGAATGCTTGGGTACGGGCAGGGTGTTGATGATGTCGCCGTTGGGCAGAGCCACTTCCAGGGACAGGCACATATCATCCATCTTGCCGTACTTGGTGGACAGAATGCCGATGCCGTTGTGGGCCAGAGCGCCGCCCACGGTGCAGCAGGTCAGGCAGGAGGGCAGATGCATGATGGAATAGCCCAGCTCGTTGACCCGCTCTTCCAGAGTGGCGAAAATGATGCCGGTTTCGCAGGTGACGTAGCCCGCTTCCACATTGATGTCGATGACCTTATCCATGCGCTTGATGTCCAGCAGAATACCGCCGGCCACAGGCAGCGCGCCGCCCTGGCTGCCGGAGCCGCCGCCCCAGGTGGTGACGGGGATTTTATAGTAGTTGGCGATTTTCAGAACCTTGGAGACCTCCTCGGCGCTGCCGGGACGGACGACGATGTCCGGCATGGGGCCGGTCTCGCCAGCGTCCTGCCATTTCCGGCTCAGCCAGAAATAGTCCACGGAATAGACGGCCCGCTCCATTTCCCGGGTTGACACGTTTTCCGCGCCAACCGCGTCCTCCAGCTCGGAGCGGATCATATAGAACATCAAAGACTTGTCTTGCATGGTGGTTCTTCCTTTCCGTTTTTTGTAATTTCATTTCAGCTTTTGCTGCAGGATAAACGAATCAGCGTTACATCCTTTCCCCAAATATAGCACAATATAGCATAGTTTTCAAGGGATTCACAGAAAAAATGTAGTAGAATTACAGACAGCATATTTTGGCATTTTGCCGACTGCCGCCGGGAAGGAAGGCGTGGCCGCTGCGTGCACCGGCAGCGGTCACATTTTATTTTGTGCATATCGGCTTACTCAGCTGTTAGGAAAATTGGAATTTTTACACCTGACGGGATCGGCCCTACGGCCGACGCAATGCTGCGCATTGCAAGGAACGGATTGCCACACCAGTGTGCGCACTGGTTCGCAATGACATACCGCTGCAGCGTGACGCTGCGATAGAATAGAGAGAAAACGAAAAACGATGTCATTGCGAACCAGCCATCAGGCTGGTGTGGCAATCCGTTTTCCCTGGCATTCGCAGAATGCCATCGTTCCGAAGGAACGATAAATCCCAATTTGCCGGTTTGCTGAGTTAAGCCGATATGCACATTATTTTATATGTCAGCGAAGCTGACTCCACAATTTGTATCTTGTATCTTCTATCTTGTATCTTAAATGTCGATATTCACCGCGTACTTTGCGTTTCGCTCGATCCAGTCCTTTCTCGGCTCCACCTGCTCGCCCATGAGGACGGTGAAAATTTCGTCCGCACGGCGGGCGTCCTCCAGAGTGATGCGGCGAAGAGAGCGCTTCTCCGGATCCATGGTGGTCTCCCACAGCTCGTGGGGGTCCATTTCGCCCAGACCCTTGAAGCGGCTGATGTCCACCTTGGCGTTGGGGTTGTCGGCGCGCATCTGAGAGGAAATGGCGTCCCGCTCCTCGTCGGAGTAGGCGACCTTCACACTCTTGCCCCGGGTCAGCTTGTACAGGGGCGGCACGGCGGAATAGACGTAGCCGTGCTCGATGAGAGGCCGCATATAGCGGAAGAAGAAGGTCAGAAGCAAGGTGCGGATATGGGCGCCGTCCACATCGGCATCGGCCATGATGATGACCTTGTGATACCGTAGCTTTTCAATGTCGAATTCATCCCCGATGCCCGCGCCCAGGGCGACAATCAGGGGATACAACTTGTCGTTTCCGTAAATCTTGTCCGCCCGGGCCTTCTCCACGTTGAGCATCTTGCCCCACATGGCTAAGATTGCCTGGAACCGGGAATCCCGGCCCTGAATGGCGGAGCCGGCAGCGGAGTCGCCCTCCACGATGTAAATTTCGCAGAGACTGGCGTCCCGCTCATTGCAGTCCTGCAGCTTGTCCGGCATCTGGCCGGATTCCAGCCCCGTTTTGCGGCGGATGGATTCCCGGGCCTTCCGGGCGGCCTCCCGGGCCCGGTTTGCCATCATGGCCTTGTCCAGAATGGCCTTGGCAATGCCGGGGTGCTCTTCAAAGAAGGTGGTCAGCTGGTCGTTCACCACCTGGTCTACCAGGGTGCGGATATAGGCGTTTCCCAGCTTGGCCTTGGTCTGGCCTTCAAACTGGGCGTCGGTGAGCTTGACGGAGATAATGGCGGTGATGCCCTCCCGGCAGTCCTCGCCGGAAACCTTGTCATCCCCCTTGATGATGCCGTTTTTCACGCCGTAGGCGTTGAGCACCCGGGTCAGCGCGGTTTTGAAGCCGGTTTCGTGCATGCCGCCTTCCGGGGTGCGCACGTCGTTGGCGAAGGACATGAGAAATTCGTTGTAGCCGTCGTTGTACTGCATGGCGATTTCCGCGGATGCGTCGCCCTTGCTGCCGCTCATATAGATGACGTCCTCAAACAGGGGCGTCTTGTTCCGGTTGCACCAGGCGGCGAATTCCCGGATGCCGCCCTCATAGCACATGGTCTCGGAAACGGGCTTATCGTCGTCC
This sequence comes from uncultured Clostridia bacterium, assembly GCA_945836055.1. Classification (GTDB taxonomy): domain Bacteria; phylum Bacillota; class Clostridia; order Oscillospirales; family Oscillospiraceae; genus Faecousia. The sequence goes on from CAMAKJ010000005.1 coordinate 11,309, forward strand.
CGGTCGTCGGTGATGGTGATGGTAAGACCGGCGTTGAGGAAGGCCTCCTCCCGCATCCGCTCGTGGAGAATTTCGTAGTCGTACACCAGGGTGTCGAACATCTCCGGATCCGGCTGGAAGGTGACCTCGGTGCCGGTTTTGTCGGTCTTTCCGACAATTTTCATCTCCTGGGTGATATTGCCCCGGGCGAATTTCATTTCATAGATGCTGCCATTCTTGTGAACCCGCACCCGCAGCCACTCGCTCAGCGCGTTGACCACGGAAGCGCCCACGCCGTGGAGGCCGCCGGAGACCTTGTAGCCGCCGCCGCCGAATTTACCGCCGGCGTGGAGCACGGTGTACACCACCTCCAGGGCAGGCCGTCCGGTCTGGGGCTGAATGTCCACCGGAATGCCGCGGCCGTCGTCGGTGACGGTGATGGAGTTGCCGGGGTTGATGGTGACGGTAATGTGCTTGCAGTACCCAGCCAGCGCTTCATCAATGGCGTTGTCCACAATCTCATATACCAGGTGGTGCAGACCGGAGGAGGAGGTGGAGCCGATATACATACCCGGGCGCTTGCGCACCGCTTCCAGACCCTCCAGAACCTGAATCTGCTCCGCGCCGTATTCCTGTGTTACTTTCGTTTCGTCAGACATAAATTCCTCCAAAAAATGCTGAATGCTAAATGTAAAATGCAAAATTATGATATGCCTCCGGCATAAATTGAATTCCGTTGCGCAGTAATACAATCATTCTGCATTTTGCATTTACATAACGTTTCCGTTTTGAATTACTATGGTTTTGCCAAGTCTGGTAAACCGCCCAGGCTCGCAGCAGGTGATGAACACCTGGCCGGTGGTGATCTGATTCAGAACAAAGTCCTGCCGGCCGGAATCCAACTCCGACAGCACATCATCCAGCAGCAGCACCGGCTCCTCGCCCCACTCCCGGGCCATCAGCTCCCGCTGAGCCAGCTTCAGGCTGATGGCCGCCGTCCGGGTCTGCCCCTGGGAGCCGTAGGCCTTCAGGTCGATGCCGGACAGGGTAACGGTAAAATCGTCCTTGTGAGGGCCGGTGAGGCATTGCCCGGTTTCCAGCTCCGCCCGGTGGTGACTGTCCAAGTGGTCCAAAAGATTTTGGGTCAGCACGGAAACCGGCGCAAAGGGATCTGACACCGTGGAAACGGTTTTGTATTCCAATGAAAATTCTTCCGTCCCGCCGGAAAACTGGCTGTGGTACTTTGCCGCCGCTTTTCCCAGGCTGTCGTAAAACCGGGCCCGGTAGGAAATCAGCAGCGCCCCCACCTGACAAAGACGGGTATTGTACTCCGGCAGGATTTCCAGCACCTCCGGATGGTCGAAATGATCCTTGAGAATCCGGCTTTTCTGGTCGAGAATCCGGCTGTACTCCGTCAGCGCCGCGTCGTAGTTGGGCCGGAGGCCGCACAGCGCCGAATCCCCAAACCGCCGCCGCTGGGCGGCGCCCAATTTGAGAATCATCAGATCCTCGGGGCAGAACAGCACCGTTGGCAGTACCCCGGCGATGTCCCGGTTGGATTTCTTTTTTGCCCCGTTTCGCCAAAGCTGCCGGGGCCGGGAACCGGGAAACAACACCCAGCGGAGGGTCTGCTCCCGATCCTGGGAAAACACCTTCCCCTCAATTTCACCGAATTCTCCGCCGAAACGCACCAGCTCCCCGGTTTTCTGGGTGCGGAAGCTCTTCCCGCTGCCAAGATAGGCGATGGCCTCCAGAAGGTTGGTTTTTCCCTGGGCGTTGTCCCCGACGATCAGATTCACCCCCGGGTCAAAGGCGACCGCCGTTTCCCCATAATTCCGGAAGGAGCGCAGCTTCAGCTCATTCAGCTTCATGACCGCAAATCCGGTAGGTCTGCCCGCTGTACGCAAACCGGTCACCGGGATACAGCTTTTTGCCCCGCATTTCGCAGATTTCATCGTTGACGGCGACCTGTCCGTCCTGAATCAGCAGCTTGGCCTCCCCGCCGGTGGAAGCGGCGTTTGCCAGCTTCATGGCGTCCTGCAGCTTGATATACTCCGTGGTGATTTCCACGGGAATGGAATTGTCCTTCCTCTTTACAACTACCTTCATACAACGCTCCTTAACGCGGCGCAACACGCCGAATCCATTTTATCCGTTCTTAATCCGCACCGGCAGCACCATGTAGGCAAAGTCCTCCTTGTCGTCCACGGGGGTCAGGACGATGGGACTTAAGCCGTTGGTCAGCTCCAGGGTGACCTCATCGGAGGGGATGACCCGCAGGGCGTCCGCCAGATACCGGACGTTGAAGCCGATTTCCAGCTCCTGCCCGTCGCCGGCCAGGGAGCAGCGGTCCTCCGCCGCGCCGATGGTGGTGCTGGTGCGCATCAGAAGCTCCTGGTTACCGAAGACGCAGCGCACCGGGCTTTTGTATTTTTCGGAGACGATCAGGCCGACCCGATCCACGGAAGAGGCCAGGTCTCCCACATTGGCTACCAGCTTGACCGGGCAGTTGCTGGGCACCACCCGCCGCCAATCCAGAAATTCTCCTTCCAGCAGCCGGCAGACCAGAGTCGCGCTGCCCACCTGGAACAGAATATGCTTGGTGCCCAGAGTAAAGGTCACGGCGTCGTCGCAGTCTGTGAGGATTTTCTCCAGCTCCTTCAGTCCCGCAGCGGGCACCACAAAATTCATTTCCCGTCCTGTGCCCTCCTCGGGATGGTAGGTGCGCCGGGCCAGGCGGAAGCCATCCACCGCAACGGCGGTGATGGCGGTGTCGGTGACCTCAAACTTCACGCCGGTGTGGATGGGCCGTCCCTGATTTTCGCTGACGGCGAAAATGGTGCCGGAAATCAGGTTTTTCAGCTGATTCTGGGGGATATGCACGGCCCGGCCGTCACCTACGTCGGGCAGCTCCGGGTAATCCTCGGCGGATTCGGCGGAAATGGTGAAGGAGGCGTAGCCCGCCCGGATGGAGACCTTATAATTCTCGTCCACCACCACGGTAACCGGCCCCTCCGGCAGCCGCCGGACGATGTCGCCGAAGAGCTTCGCCGGGAGAATGCACTCGCCCACGTCGGACACGTCGGACTCGATTTCGTAGGTAATGGCGGTTTCCATATTATAGCCCGTCAGGCTCAGGTTCTGTCCTGCCTTGCAGAGAATGCCCTCGATAACGGAAAGACTGCTTTTCTGCGCCACGGTACGTCCTGCAATGTTCAGTCCCATGACCAGCATATTTTTTTCACAGGTAAAACGCATGGTCAAACCCCTTTCTTCTTGATAATTCCAGATATATCTATCTATAAATAAGTTCAGGTAGTAATAACAGTGGTAGTGCAAATTTATGTGGAAAAGTCCGTTTTTCCTTAGAGACGCAACCAATTTTTATACACAGGCCAATGTGTATAAAACCCCTTATTTCCACAGCCCCTGTGAACACCGTTATGATATTCCATTTCTCCACAGAAGTTTTTTTCACATTCCACAGGGTCTGTGGAGAAAAAATCGGTAAGAAGCCACTGTCTCCGGCGAAAACAGAAAACCGGCCCGGGGATTACAGGCAGGAGTTGATGTTCGCCGTGATGTCCCGAATATTATTCTGCATGTTGGTATCTCCGTTTTTCAGAGCGACTTCGACCTTTCGGATGGCGTACAATACCGTTGTGTGATCCCGGGCAAATTCCTTGCCGATGTCCGGCAGGCTCAGGTTGGTGAGCTTGCGGATGAGGTACATGGCAATCTGACGGGCTTCGGCGGTTCCCTTGTTTTTCTGAGTGCCCCGGAGAACGGCCTCGTCAATGGAATAGAACTTGCTTACCTGACTGATAATCAGACTGGGGGTGGGCAGGGCGTTGCCCTCGCTCTTGAACATATCGTCAATGGCCCGGGATATGTTGGGAAGATCCAAGGGCATGTTGTTCAAATCCCGGTAGGCCAGAATTTTCTTGACGGTGCCCTCAATCTGCCGGACGTTGTTGGTGACGTTGATGGCAATGTAGTTGCAAACGTCGTCGGACAGGTTCAGGCCTAAGTTTTTCGCTTTGTTTTTGAGAATCGCCATACGGGTTTCATAATCCGGCGGCTGAATGTCCGCCATGAGACCCCACTCAAAACGGGTCTTTAAGCGATCCTCCAGTGTCAGCATATCGCTGGGCTTCCGGTCGGAGGTCATAACGATCTGCTTGTGCTCCTCGTAGAGCTTGTTGAAGGTATGGAAGAATTCCTCCTGGGTGGATTCCTTGCCGGCAATGAACTGCACGTCATCAATCAGAAACAGGTCGGCTTCCCGGTACTTGCTGCGGAACTCAATGTTTTTGCCGTTCTGAATGGCGGCGATCAGTTCGTTGGTAAACTGGTCGCCCTTGATGTAGACGATGTTGGCATCTTGATTTTCTTTGCGGATGCCGTTGGCAATGGCGTACAGCAGGTGGGTCTTTCCTACGCCGGGCGGGCCGTAGAGAAACAGGGGGTTATACACCTGCCCCGGCGTCTTGGACACGGCGATGGCCGCACTGTGGGCGAAGCGGTTGGAAGGGCCGACCACAAAATTGTCAAAGGTGAACTGGGGGTTAAAATCCATGGACGAAACGCTTTTCCCCTTCTGCTTGAAGGCAGCCAGCTCCTCGTCTCCGAATACCAGCAGCTTGGCGTCGGAATTGAAAACCTCCTTCAGCGCGTCCTGAATGTAATCGGTGCAGCGGCGGCGGATGATTTCCCGACGGAAATCCGAAGGGGAGTACAGAATCAGGTTGTTTTCGTTCAGCTCCACCACCTCGGCATCGTCGAACCAGGCCGAGACGGTGACGGCGCCCAGCCGCTCTTCCATGTGGCTTAAAACCTTTGCCCAAACATAGGCGGATGAATACATAGGGCAGCTCCTTTCCTATCCGTTTTACGGCAGAAACAGGGGAAAAACCCCAATTTTTGCGCAGAATCTCTCACCCTAAATTTTATCACATTTTCACAGAAAAAACAAGGGTATTTTGTTGAATTAGAATCAATTTCGGAATGACAAAAAAACCGTCCGGATCGGCTTCTCCCGATCCGGACAAATGCTGTCAAGCTTTGAAAAATCAGTCCGTTTTTTCAGTCTCCAGGGCGGCAAGGATCCGGTTGGTCACGCCGAGATCGTACAGGGCAATGAGAGAAAAGCCGCACACGGGCCAGAGAAAGCTGATAAACACAAAAACCTGGGGCAGTACGATCAGCAAAAGCATGGGCAGCAGATTCATACCGGTGACGAGCAGCATTTTCGGCAGGTTGGCTATGCTCAAAAGCACCGCGTTGACGACCGTGTCCCGGACGGAGACGGGGTAACGCACCAGCAGGGGAAAAATCAGCCCGGAAACCAGAACCAGCGCCAGAAAGCAGAAGCAGATCCCCGCAATCACCGCCATCCGCCCGGGGAAGGACAAGTAGGCAACGATCCGGTAATCCAGCGCCAGCATGAGCCCAAAGAAAGCGATGAGCAGCCAGAGAATGGTAGCCTTCCCGAAATGAAGACGGAAAGCCCGGAAATACGCCCGGGCGCCGCAGTCTTCCTCTTCTTTCATAGCCGTAAGGGTACTGAGCATGGCGCAGGTGGAAGCGCCGATGGTGAATACCGGCAGAGAGCACAGAAGCCACAGCAGATTGACCTTGACCAGGGCAACAAATTTGCCGCAATAGTACATGAATTTGGAATCGGGGGAGAAGTTCATACAATACCGCCTTTTTTGAAATGAAAAATGCTGAATTTTTGCTGGCTGATACGCCGTGTTCATCTTATAATGAAGAGAGCAAGATGGATGAGGGGTGCACGGGTACGAATTCGCCGCAGCGTTCCGATTTTCGGAGTGCAGTACTGCACCCTCTTCAGTCAAAAACAAGATTTTTGCCAGTTTCCTCCAGGGGAAGCCTTTTGTACCGCGTAACGAACCGAGCGTGGTGCTTCGCGCAGCGAATCAAAATATCCATGATTGCCGGGGGCAATCATTCCATAATGATTACCCAATGGCGTAACGAATTCAACCCCCCCGAGCACGCATTGCCCGCGGGGGCATCCCCGCAGATTTTTCGATGTGGGTTCTGGAGAGTTGGGCGACGGATTGCTCGTAGTCTTCGTTGGCCAGAGCCGTGAAGAGAATGTCAGCTACGTTCAGCTGGGACATCCGGGAGGACATGGCGCCGCTGCGGAACAGAGATTCGTTGGCGGCGGTGTAAAGCCGGTAGTCCGCCAACTCCGATACCGGGGATTGAACACACCGGGTGATGGCTATGATGGGCGTTCCGTTTTTCTTCAGGTTTTTCATGCACGCAATCACTTCCGCCGTGACCCCGGAGTAGGAAAATACCAGCGCAACATCCCCGGATGCGGCATTGCAGGACTGCACCAGCTGGGAATGCCAGTCTTCATTGATGACGCACAGCTTGTTCAGCCGGAGAAATTTCAAATACGCATCCTTGGCGGCGCAGAGGGACGCGCCCAGACCGAACAGGTAAATCACCCGGGCGCCGTGCAGCAGCTCCACACAGGCGCGCAGAACCTCCACGTCCATCAGATCCCGGGTCTCCTCCAGGGACAGAATGTTGGCGTAGGTGATCTTGTCAATGATCTGCTCCAAAGAATCCGAACGCTGAATCTCCTGCTGCTCATCCCGCCGGGTCTGCTCCCGCCGGGCCAGCTCAAAGGTCACCGCCCGGCGGAATTCCTTGTAACCGGAATACCCTATGTGGCTGCACATCCGGACAATGGTGGAGGCGGAGGAAAAGGTTTTCTGGGCCAGCTCGTGGACGCTGAGATCCACCACCAGCTGGGGATCGGCGAGAATCCTCTCCGCCACGCCCCGTTCCGTGCTGGAAAACCGTTCGGAGCTCTCCCGAAGCCGAAGTAATGCGCTGTTCACGTTTCATTCCGCCTTTCCAGGCTGCCCCTTACCCTGCGCGGCAGCTGATATCCTACATTGTACCGTTTTCCCAAGGGAAAGGCCATTCACTTTGTGACTAAAAATACAAAACAGAAATTGTGCAAAATATACATGAAACTGGGAGCAATTCTGATATTGTTTCACCATAACAAACAAAATATGTCGTTTCCAACCAGCACGTGAAACAATATTTCATATATTTGCAAATTCCTTGACACAAAATGCAGTTTCCATTATAATGAAATTGATGCTTAAGGTTTTTCTCCGGAATTCCCGGAAAAACCGACAGGCACAATCTGAAACATCAGGAGGAAACAAAAATGAAGAAGATCATTGCATTGCTGTTGACCTGTGTCATGGTTCTGGGCCTGCTTGCCGGCTGCGGCGGCGGAAAGACCACCACCGAGACCAAGGCAGCACCTGCCGCCACCACTCCCGCCGCCGGCGATGTCACGGAAGCCCCCGCCGAGGCGGCTCCCGACACCATCGTCATCATGGCTCCCCCCGTCACCGGCAATTACCTGGAGAACCTGAAGACCTGGGCTGCCGATTTCCATGAGCTGCACCCCAACCTCACCGTGGAGATCATCGAGACCTCCTGGGGTGATCACAACGACAAGATGTCCACCATGGCGCAGGCCGGTGAGGCTCCCGACATCGCGGAGATTTCCTCCAACGCCCTGGGCACCTACGTGGAGATGGGCGTCGCCATTGACATCGCCCAGTATCTGGACGCCGACCGTCTGGCGGACTACGACGCCAACGCTCTGAAGTACCTGTCCCTGGAAGGCACCGTCTACGGCCTGCCCCTGTACCTGACCATTCAGTCCATCGGCGCCAACAAGACCATGATGCAGGAGTTGGGCATCGACGTTGCCAAGATCCAGAAGGAAGGCTGGACCTATGAAGAATTCCTGGATGTCATCAAGACCGGCACCAAGGACGGCTGCTACGGCTTCGTCTTCGCCAACTCCGGCGTCACCGCTTCCGATATGCTGTACATGTTCGGCGCCGGCGCGGGGCTGAGCAATACCTTCACCTCCGACCTGAAATACACCTTCACCTCCGAGAACATGCTGACCCTGCTGAGCGCCGTGGAAGAGATGACCCAGTCCGGCTATATGCCCAACTACGGCGTGGAAGCCGGCCAGCGTATGGTTATGTGCCAGACCGGCAACGCCATGATCTTCGGCAAGGCAATGCCCCTGTTCGAGGCCAACTTCAAGAAGAATAACGCCGCCCTGGCAGCAAACGATGGCACCGCCGTTGAGAACTCCCTGCCCATGGATTACGCCTTCCTGCCCGTGCCCACCATGTTGGGCTGCGAAGAGTCCTGCTACGGCACCGTGGACGGCCTGATCGCCATGCGCAACAAGAACACCACCGACGAGCACCTGAAGAACGTCCTGCTGTTCATGGACTACATTTGCTCCGGCGAGCGCATTGCCGCCTGCATGAACGAGCTGTATCTGGATCCCGTGTGCCAGACCGGCCGTGACGCGCTGGTTCTGGAGGAAGGCCGCGACGCGGACAACCTCGCCACCGCCGCCCGCTGCATCGCCATGGTGCAGGCGCCCCCCGAGGGTGTCACCGCTGAGATGACCTCCACCGCCAAGAAGCTGATGGACGAGCAGATCGTGCCCAAGTTCCAGCTGCTGCTGGCCGGTGAGACCACCGCGCAGGAAGTGTACGACCACATCTGCGAGGCTGCTTACGCCGCCTTCGGCGAAGAGAACTGCGTCTCCGGCAAGCTCGGCTAACATAACGGTAACCCACCCCACCTTGGTGGGGTGGGTATTTTTCCCTGGGAGGTAGACTATGAACAGCACAAAACTAAAGCGGCAGCAGGTCCACCATAAGCTGAGATTCACAAACGAAGATCTGTGGGGGTATATTTTCATCGCTGCCGCCATGATTATTTTCTGCGTTTTCACACTGTATCCCGTGTTCAGCGCGATTTACACCAGCTTTTTCAACTATAAGCCCTTCGGTTCGGAATTTGTCGGACTGCAGAATTACATCGACACACTGAAATACTCCAAGTTCAACCTCTTCTACAAGGCGGCGCTGAACACCGTAATCTACACCGTCGTGGTTGTTCCCCTGTCGCTGCTGCTGTCCTTCTGCATCGCCGTGATGATTCTGCCCTTCAAGAAGAAGACGCAGTCCGTTTTTAAGGCCATGTACTACCTGCCGGGCATTGCCTCGGGCGTTGCACTGTCCGTGGTGTGGCTGTGGCTGTACGATTCTTCTCCGGACGGCATTTTCAACCGGCTGCTGGGTCTGTTCGGCATCCCCGCCCAGAACTGGCTGTCCTCCACCAAAACCTCGATGCTTTCTCTGATCATCATGGCGCTGCTTTCCAGCCATGGCGTTCGGATTATTACCTATATTGCCGCGCTTCTGGGCATTGACAACAGCTACTTTGAGGCCGCCGAGCTGGACGGCGCCACCTTCTTCCAGAAGGTGCGCTTCATCGTCTGGCCCCTGGTCAAGCCCACCACCCTGTTCTTGCTGGTCACCGGCGTAATCGGCTCCTTCCAGGTGTTCATGAACGCCTACATGATGACCGGCGGCGGCCCGGACAACTCCACCACCATGATCGGCCTGCTGATTTACAACAACGCCTTCGTGTACGGCAAGTACGGCCTTGCCTGCGCCCAGGCCATTCTGCTGGCCATTGCCATTGCCATCATGTCCCTGTTCCAGTTCAAGCTGATGGGCGTGGACGTTGAATACTAAGGAGGGATACCAGTGGCAACTACCGGTTTATATTCCCAGCACCTGCACAATAAAAAGGTGCTCTACCTGCGCAATACTGTCATCGCCATTGTCCTGACGATTCTGGCGGCGGCGACGCTGTTTCCCATCTGCTACATGATTCTGTCCGCCTTCGGCCCCAACGTTTCCACGGCCGGCAACATGCGAACCATCCTGCCTTCCCGGTTTACCCTGGAATCCTTCGACGCCTTCTTCCACTTCAGCGACTATTCCCTGCGCTGGATTCTCAACAGCTTCGTTGTGGCGGCGGGCGTGGTCATCGGCAACGTGATTTTCGCCTCCATGGCGGGCTACGCCTTTGCCAAAATCCGATTTAAGGGTTCAACCGTCCTGTTCGGCCTGATTCTGGTGGCTATGATGATTCCCTATCAGGTGACCCAGGTTCCCCTGTACATCCTGATGGTGCAGAAGTTCTCCATGACCAACACCTACGCGGCCATGATCCTGCCCGGCCTGTGCACCGCCTACAACATCTTCCTGTGCAAGCAGTTCTTCTCCGGCCTGCCAACGCCTCTGATTGAGAGCGCCAAAATCGAGGGCTGCAACCAATTCCAAATCTTCATCAAGATCATTCTGCCTCTGGCAAAGACCGTTCTGGCGGTTATGGCAATCAACACCTTTATGTCCAGCTGGAACGACTTCTTCTGGCCCTTCCTGGTGACCAACGATCCGTCCATGTACACCATTCAGGTTGGCCTGAAGCAGTTCAAGTTCGCAAACGAAACCCTGTTCGCGCCGATGATGGCCGGCGCCACCATTTCCGCGCTGCCCATGTTCATCATGTTCTTCGCGCTGCAGAAGTACTTTATGGAAGGCGTCACCATCGGCGCCGTCAAGGGCTGATATCCAAAAACGCAGCCCCCACTTCCCGGTGGGGGCTGCTGTTATATCGAGGTACAGACAAAATGATCCGAAACTACATACCTTCTGACGAAAACGCCATGCTTTCCCTGTGGAACACGGCGGGCTGCGCCATGGGCTACTCTCCGCTGACAGAAGAGAAATTCCGCCGGCTGCTGACCCGACATCCCAATTTTTCACCGGAATACACCTTTGTTTTGGAAGAAAACGACACCGTTCTCGGCTTTGCGTGCGGCTGCACCGGAGACGGCATCCCAAAGGGGGACGTCCGGGGATATGTCAGCTGCGTGATTCTGTCCGGGAAAGCGGATACCGACGAAAATACCGGGCTGCTGCTTTCCGCGCTGGAGGACGCCTTCCGGAAGGCGGGACGGATTTACAGCGCCGTCACCTTCTTTAACCCCATCCGCCTGCCCTGGATCATCCCCGGCACGCCGGGGCATCAGCACAACAACGCCCCCGGCATCGCCCTGGACATTCCGCTGCACGACCGGATGCTGTCCCTGGGCTACCGGGAATCCACCCGGGAGTGCGCCATGTATCTAAACCTTTCCGACTATGAGACCCCGGCCTGGGTGGCGGAAAAGGAAGAAAAAATGGCCCGGGAGGGCTACCACGTGGATCGCTACGACCCTACCCGGCACGTTGGGCTGGAGGAAATGGTGAACGCGCTGGGCAATTCCATGTGGTCGGAGGAAATCCCCGCGGCGGGAAAGGCCGGAATGGATCTGCTGGTTGGGCTGAAGGACAATACCTGCGCCGGGTTTACCGGGCCTGTTTATCCGGAGGAAACCGGCAGAGGATATTTTGCCGGCCTGGGGGTCGCCCCTCAGTATGAGGGTCACGGCCTGGGCACACTGCTGTTTTACCGGCTTCTGGACCGGGAAAAGCAGGTGGGGTCCCAATATATGTCCCTATTCACCGGGGAGGACAATCACGCCCGGTTTATCTATCTCGGCGCGGGGTTCCGGATCGTTCGGACATTCGGCGTCATGCTGAAGGAGCTGTGAGAGAATGAAGACGCACACCGTACTTGCCATCGGCGCCCATGTGGGCGACGCGGAGCTGACCGCCGGGGCGCTGCTGGCCTCCTGCGCGGTACACGGCGGGAAGGCCGTAACCCTGGCCCTGACGGCGGGTGAAAAAGGCGCCCCCGCCGGGGCGGACATCGCCGAATACCGCCGGGGAAAAATCGCGGAGGCGGAGGCCTTCGCCCGGGAGCTGGGAGGGCAGGCCTATGTCCTTCCTTATGAGGACGGGCTGCTCCCGGACAACGACGAGGTTCGTTTTGCCGTCTGTGACATTATCCGCGAGGTAAAGCCGGATATTATCGTTACCCACCACGAAAACAGTATGCACAAGGATCACGCCGTCTGCCACAAAATCGTGGTGGACGCCTGGTTCTATGCCGCCATCGAGGGCTTTCAGCGGGAACTGCCGAAGCATTTCGCCCGGAATCTCTACTTTGCCGAAAACTGGGAGGACGCTCCCGGCTTTGAGCCTTATGTGTATCTTGACGTGACCGACGGATATCCCCTGTGGGAGAAGGCCATTGACCATCACTGGTTCGCGGTGCATTCCGCCAGCTTTCCCTACAAGGAATACTATTCCCACTTAAAGCGCCTTCGGGGCATCCAGGGCCGGAAGGGCTACTGCGAATGCTTCATGATTCCCAAAGAACAGTACAAGCTGGTACGGACGTTGGAGGAGATTTGATATGGTGGAACTACAGAAAATCGCGACGGAACAGCGAAACCCCAATACCATGAACATTGACACATTGTCCACCCTGGACATGGTGAAGCTCATCAACCGGGAGGATCATCGGGTGGCCGACGCGGTGGGACTGGTGACGGACAAAATTGCCCAGGCGGTGGACGTGATTGCCGATTGTCTTGCCAAAGGCGGACGGCTCATCTACTGCGGCGCGGGCACCTCCGGACGGCTGGGCATTCTGGACGCTGTGGAGTGTCCCCCCACGTATTCCACCGATCCGGAAATGGTGCAGGCGCTGATGGCCGGCGGCTACGGCGCGATCTTCAAGGCCGTGGAGGGCGCGGAGGACAGTAAGAACCTGGGCGTGGAGGATATGCGGAATATCGCCTTCTGTAAAAAGGACGTGCTGGTGGGCATCGCAGCCAGCGGCCGCACACCCTATGTGCTGGGCTGCATGGAGTACGCAAAGAAGCTGGGCGCACCCACAATTTCCGTCACCTGCTGCCCGGGCAGCGAGCTGGACCGCTTCGCGGACATCGGAATCGCCCCGGCTCCCGGGCCGGAGGTAGTCACCGGTTCCACCCGGATGAAGTCCGGCACCGCTCAGAAAATGGTGCTGAACATGCTCTCCACCGGCGCCATGATCAAGCTGGGGAAGGTCTACGGCAATCTGATGGTGGACGTAAAGCCCTCCAACGAAAAGCTGGTGCGGCGGTGCGTGACCATCGTGTGCAGCGCCGCGGAGTGCTCCGAGGCAGAAGCCGCCGCCGCGCTGGAGAAGTGCGGTTACCGTCCCAAGGTTGCCATCGTCATGGTACTGCGGGGCGTGGACGCCGAGACCGCCTGCCGGATGCTGCAAGCCGCCGGCGGCCGGGTGGCGAAGGTGCTTGAGGGATAAGATATGGCGCTTCTGAAAGTGGAATATACATCCAGTGCCCTGGAAATGGCCACCTCGTTTCAGGTCATTCTCCCCGACGAGGGCGAACTGGGACAGGCAAAGGTAGTGTACCTGCTTCACGGCCTGACGGACAACTGCACCGGCTGGACCCGGTACTCCTCCTGTGAGCGCTACGCCCGGGAGCGGGGCATAGCGGTGGTGATTCCGGAGGTACAGCGCAGCTTCTACATCGATGGGGTACACGGGCTGAATTACTTCACCTATGTATCCCGGGAGCTGCCTCAGACTGTCCACCGGATGTTCTGCCTGAGCCTGGAAAGGGAAAAGAATTACGTCATGGGCCTGTCCATGGGCGGGTACGGTGCGCTGAAATGCGCCCTGACCTACCCGGAGCGGTACGCGGCATGCGGCAGCTTTTCCGGTGTTACGGATCTGGAGGGACTGCGTAGGATTCCCGCGCCGCCCCTGCACCCCTGGGAGTTCGACGCCCTGCTGGGAACCGGAAAACAGGCGGGGGAGGAAAATGACCTGTTTGCCCTGGCGGAAAAGGCGGAGAAGCTGCCCCGCATCTACCTCTCCTGCGGCGAGCAGGACAGGCTGTACCCCATGAACGTGGCCTTTGCCGGGAAGCTCGAAGCCCTGGGGGTGGATTACCGTTTTGACCACCGTCCCGGCGGCCACACCTGGGACTTCTGGGATCAGTCCCTCCGGGACTGCATGGACTGGCTGTGGGGGAAGAACTAAGGAACCTCTGAACAAATCGTCTGCGGCTGAGCAGCGGATCTTTTGTTTCCCCAGTGCAGTATGAAAAACAGGAAATACATCCAGTATTCCTCTGCTTTTCATACTTTCCGGGAAACCAAAATCTCTCGCTGTCAGCTCTTGCCGATTTGTTCAGAGCTTCCCTAAGGCAACACCGCATAATGGGGGCTGCCCTAAAGAAAACGTCCCCCTGTACGGGTTTGAATTGAAAACCCCCTGCCGGCAGGGAAGGGGGAGGTTTTAGAGATTGATGCGTCCCATCACCACGCCGTGCTTTGCGCCGGTGGCGGAGGGGGCGTTGTTGCAGACGCCGAAGAGGGCTTCGTTGGCCAGAATCGCAAAGGCCACGGCTTCCTTCGCGTCGCTGTCCAGACCCAGGTCCTCCTGAATCTGCACCCGGCATTCCGGGAGGGCGTCCTGCAAAAACCGGAGCAGGGTGGGATTCCGGCTCCCGCCGCCGCCCACCACCAACCGGGCAGGCATCCGGGGGGCGAATCTGCGCAGGCTCAGGGCGATGGATTCGGCTGTGAACCGGGTGGCGGTGGTCAATACGTCGGTCAGCGGATAGTCCCCGAAGGCAATGAGCTTTTCCACATACGCCGCACCGTAGTATTCCCGGCCCGTGGTTTTGGGCGGCTGCTTGGCAAGATAGGGATCCGCCAGCATCCAGTCCAGAAGCTCCGGAATGACCTTCCCGGAAGCGGCCAGCCTGCCGCCGTCGTCGTAGCTTAATTTACCGTTTGAGATTCTGGAAACCAGAGCGTCCATGACCATATTGCCCGGGCCGGTATCAAAGGCCGTCACATCCTCCAGAGCGCACCCGGCGGGGAGCATCGTGACGTTGCCGATGCCGCCGATGTTCTGCAGGGCCACGTCCTCGGTTTCACTGCGGTAGAGCAGAAATTCGGTGTAGGGCACCAGCGGCGCACCCAGTCCCCCCGCCGCCATGTCCCGGATACGGAAGTCGCTGACCACCGGGCAGGAAAGCTCCTCGGCAAGATAGGACGGATCCCCGATCTGCAGGGTACCCCGGATGGAAGTGCCGAGATAGGGCGTTTCCTCGGGAATGTGGTAGACGGTCTGCCCGTGGCAGCCGATGAGATCAACGTGCTCGGTTCCGGTTTGCTTCAGAAGTTCCCGGACGGCCTGGGCATAGAGCTTTCCCAAATGGGTGCCCAGGAGACACAGCTCCCGGCTGCCGCCGACATCGCCGCCGCAGACGGCGAGAATCCGCTGCCGGGTGGCGTCGTCGAAGGGCTGGAAATAAAAGCCCAGCTGCTCCACCTTTGTGCTGAGACCAAAGCCGGCGATCCGGGTAAGGACCGCGTCCACGCCGTCGGCGGAGGTGCCGCTCATCAAACCCACCACCAGCCGGGAGGGCTGATTCCAAAGGGAAATAAAGGGATGTGTCATGCCGTTTCCTCCTTTTGGGGAAATGTGTTACAACTAGTTTACCCGGCACTGTGCCGGTTGTCAAGGAGGCGGAGAAAATGGTTTTATTCGGCGCGGACCGGGTGGAGGAGTATCGTCACCTGTTTGTCGGGCGTACGGCGCTGCTCACCGGCCCATCCGGGCGTACCAGCGCTAATACCCCCACCATCGACGTACTAAAAGCGTGCTGCGACCTTCGGCTGCTGCTGGCGCCGGAGCACGGCGTCCGGGGGGACAAGCCCGCCGGGGCGCTGTTCGCGGACGAGATGGATGGGGAGAGCGGTCTGCCTGTGCGCAGTCTGTATACAAAAACCTCCAAGCGTTTGTCCCCGGAAACCCTGGGGCTGTTCGACACCCTGGTATATGACATGGCGGACGTGGGCTGCCGGTACTACACCTTTCTGTCGTCTCTGCGCTACTGCATCGAGGACTGCGCCGCCGCCGGGAAACGGCTGGTGGTGCTGGATCGGCCCAATCCCCTGGGCGACCGGGTAGAGGGGGGCTTGCTGCGGCAGGAGACGAGCAGCTTTGTGGGCGGCTACCCCATACCGGTGTGCTACGGCCTGACCTGCGGGGAGCTGGCGGAGATGATGAACGCCGAGCTTGGCTGCGGATGCGATTTGCGGATCGTTCCCTGCGGCGGGTTGACCCGGGGCATGACCTTCCGGGACTGGGGGCACTGCTGGGTCATGCCCAGCCTGGGGATTCCCCGGTTTGAGACGGCGCTGCTGTATCCCGGCACCTGCCTGATTGAGGGGACGAACCTGTCCGAGGGCCGGGGCACCGCCGATCCCTTTGCCATTCTGGGCGCGCCCTTTATCCGGGCGGAAGAATTCTGCCGGGAATTCAATGGCCTTCACTGTCCCGGTGTGGAGGCTACGCCGGTGTACTTTACCCCCACCGCCTCCAAGCACCAGGGAACCCTCTGCGGCGGCGTGCAGCTGCACGTCACCGACGAAGCGGGATTGCAGCCGGCGGCCATGGGCGTGAAGCTGCTGGATCTGCTGCGGCGGATGTACCCCGGGGACTTCCAATTCCTGCCCCCGGTGCGCCCGGACGGGAAGCCCTTTATCTCCCTGCTGGCCGGCCACAGGGATTTTGAAAACCCAGACTGGAACGCGGATGAACTGATAAACCGCTATGAACGGGAAAGCCGGGCCTTCCGCCTGAGAAAAGCCCCCTATGAACGTTATCCGAAGGAGTGAAAGCAATGGAAATGACTGTGAAAGAAATGCTGGGACAGAAGCTGGTATTCGGCTTCCACGGCACAACCCTGTCCCCGGAGTTTCGGAAGCTGATTCGGGAATACAAAATCGGCAACGTAATTCTCTTTCTGCGCAACGTGGAAAGCGCCGGGCAGCTCCGCGCCCTATGCGACGAAATCCAGACCCTGATCCGCTCAGAGACCGGTTATCCCGCGTTCATTATCATCGACCAGGAGGGCGGCATGGTGACGCGGCTGCCAAAGGACGCGGTGAACGTCCCCGGCGCCATGGCTCTGGCGGCAACGGGCAGCCCGGATAACGCCCGTATGGCCTCGGAAATCACCATCCGTCAGCTTCGCGGTGTGGGCGCCAACTTCAACATGGCGCCGGTGCTGGATGTGAACAGCAACCCTGCCAACCCGGTCATCGGCGTGCGCAGCTTCGGCGACCAGGCGGAGATGGCTGCGGACTTTGGATGCGCCGCCATCGCGCCCTATCACGACAGCGGCGTGCTGTGCTGCGCCAAGCATTTCCCCGGCCACGGCGACACGGCGGTGGACAGCCATCTGGGGCTTCCCAGGGTGGACAAGACGGAGGAGGAGCTGGAACAGCTGGAGCTGATTCCCTTCCGCCGGGCCATTGAAGCTGGGGTGCCCGCGATTATGATGAGTCACGTTCTGTTCCCCAACATCGAAGACAAACAGCTGCCCTGCACCATGTCCCGCCGGATGGTCACCGGCCTGCTGAAGCAGAAGCTGGGCTTCCGGGGATTGATTCTCACGGACTGCATGGAGATGGGCGCGGTTCGGGATCATTTCGGAACGCCGGAGGGCGTTGTGGCGTCCATCCAGGCGGGGGTTGATCTGGCGGAAATTTCCAGCACCTTTGAGCTGGAGCTGGGCGCGGCCCGGGCGGTGAACGAAGCGGCGGAGCGGGGAGAATTGGACCTGGCGGAAATCCGGGAATCCGTGGAGAAGATTCTGCGCTATAAAGCGACTCTGTTCTCCACGCCGGACGCAACGGTGTGCAATCTGGATGCCGACCGAGCGGCCGCGGAAACAATGGCCCGCCAGGCGGTGAGCCAGGTGGGCGGGGAGCCGTTTACGGCGGATAAAAACACCTTCTTCTGCGGCTGCGCCGACTACCGCGCCTCCGGCGCCGGCAACGAGGAGGGCGCTGCCGCTGCCTTCCCGGAATACATGGCCCGGGCCTTCGGCGCGAAGGGCCTGGTTACGCCCAAGAACCCGGACGCGGATGACATTCAGCAGACCCTCCGTCAGGCGGAGCACTGTGGAAAAATCGTACTCGGCACCTGCAACGGCCATCTTTTCCGTGGTCAGCTCGCCCTGGCCCGGGCGCTGGCAGATACCGGAAAGCCCATGGCCGTCGCCGCGCTGCGCAACCCCTACGACCTTTCGGAGCTGCCCGACAGAATCTGGAGACTGGCGTCCTACGATTACGGGGAGCCGGCGCTCCACGCTCTGGCGGATGTACTCCGCGGAGGCAGGGCAGAGGGCGTCTGCCCGGTAAAGCTGTGAGGCGCGCCATGGTGATTGCGGGAATTGACGGCGGCGGCACTCACACCCGTCTGGAGCTTCGGGACGGGGAGAACCGTTTTCTGCGCCGGGAGAAATTCGGCCCGTTCAACCTGAACGCCATCGGAGAGGACGCTTTTCGCCGCCTGCTCCGGGAGGTATTCGCGGCCTGCGGCGGTATGGAGGGGTGCGGCAAGCTCTGCGTCGGCGGAGCGGGCATTTCCAATCCTGCTGTGGGAGAGATTCTGGAGCAGGAGCTGAAAACGGCGGGCTTTTCCGGAAAATGGAAGCTCTGCGGCGACCAGGAAATTGCCCTTCGGGGGGCAATGGACGGCCCCGGAACGGCGGTGATCGCGGGCACAGGTTCCATCTGCTTCGGGAAAAACCAGGAAAATCAGACCGCCCGCAGCGGCGGCTACGGTCACCTGATCGACGACGGCGGCAGCGGCTACGCCCTTGGCCGGGATGTACTCTCCGCGGCGGTGCGGGCGCTGGACGGACGGGAGTCCGATCCGACCATTCTGAATGCCGTGTATGACCGCCTGGGCACGGACAACCCCGGGGACATAGTATCCTTCGTCTACAGCGGCAAGACGGACAAAGCCGCCATCGCGAAATTTTCCGCCATCGCACTGACTTTGGCGGAGCAGGGGAATCCCGGTTCGCTGGCAATTTTGGACAGGGGAGCAGAAGAACTGTATGCCCTCGCCGCGGCGGTGCAAAACCGTCTGGGCCTGGTGAATCAGCCAATTGCTCTGCTGGGAGGCCTCCTGAGCGGGGACAATGTCTACCGCCGCCGGGTTGCGCAGAAGCTGTCCCGGCTGGGAGAGGTGATCTACCCCGCCCACGACGCCCTGTGGGGCGCGGCGCAGATGGCGTGGGAGCTGTAAAAAAGCGGGGCTGCCGCGTTACAACGGCAGCCCCGTAAGTGCGGGAATTGTTACAGAACCTCCAGATACTTCACGCCCTCCAGCTTTTTCAGGGCCTGAATCAGCTGAATCTGACTCATTTTTTTCTTGCCCTTGACGGTGGCGAGGAAGGATGCGGTTTCCTCGGCGATGCCCGGATCCCGTTCCAGCTGAACATCGCTCACAGCCAGGTCGGCGTCCCGCGCGTTTCGCAGAAACGTACCCAGTGACACCCCGGTGTCCAGCTCGATGTAGGCGTCGATGATTCTGGTTTTGCTGCGCATGTAGTAATCCCATCCATGGAGCACCGTCAGGGACAGGAACACCGCCGCGCCGCCGACAACGGCGATTTCATACAGCCCGATACCGATGGCAAGCCCGATGCAGGCCGACGCCCACAGGCCCGCCGCCGTGGTCAGGCCCTTGATCTGGTTGTGGGAGGTTACGATGATGGTGCCCGCGCCCAGAAAGCCGATGCCGCTGACCACCTGAGCACCCAGGCGCACCGGATCGCCCACGCCGTAGACCTGATAGGTGTACTGGTTAATCATCATCACCACGCAGGCACCCACGCACACCAGCATGTAGGTTCTCAGACCGGCAGGTCGGTTTTTCATTCCCCGCTCCATGCCGATGATGCCGCCCAGGATAACGGCCACCAGAATCCGCACGACAATGGCGGTTACGGTCAACTCCCGGATTTCCAGCAAGAAATCACCCCCTGATTTTAGTCCGATAATCCACTCCATCATTATATGGTTTTTCCTGCGGAATGTCAATCAATCCGCTATCCTTCCGGGATATCGCAAATAACAAAGTGCTTAACGGTTTTACTCAGCTGCCCGACAAATTGAAACTTATCTCGCACCCGTTTCGTAGGGCGGGGTCATGACCCCGCCGCTCGGGTATCGAGCCGCTTTT
>CAMAKJ010000006.1 GCA_945836055.1 uncultured Clostridia bacterium
TGCCCAGAATCCGGCTGGCCATCCGGTCGGGATGGAAGGGCTCGATGTCCTCCAGCTTTTCGCCGATACCGGCGAACTTGATGGGCTTTCCGGTGATGGCACGGACGGACAAAGCCGCGCCGCCTCTGGCGTCGCCGTCCAGCTTGCTGAGCATTACGGAGTCAATATCCAGCCACTCGTTGAAGCTCTGGGCGGCGTTCACCGCGTCCTGGCCGGTCATGGCATCCACAACCAGCATGATTTCATCGGGCTTGACGGCAGCCTTGATGTTCTTCAGCTCGTTCATCAACGCCTCGTCCACATGGAGCCGTCCGGCGGTGTCCAGGAACACCATGTCGTGGCCGTGCTGCCGGGCGTAGAGGACGGCTTCCTTCGCCGTCTGCACCGGGTCCTGGGTGCCCTTCTCAAAAACGGGAATTCCCAGCTTTTCGCCGCAGACCTTCAGCTGCTGAATGGCGGCGGGGCGGTAAATATCGCAGGCAACCAGCAGTGGGTTTTTCCCCTGCCGTTTCATAAGCCCCGCCAGCTTACTGCCGTTGGTGGTCTTGCCCGCGCCCTGCAGGCCCACCAGCATGACAACCGTGGGGCCGTTGGGATTGATGTTGATGTGCTTGGTATCGCTGCCCATGAGCTTGCACAGCTCCTCGTTGACGATCTTCACGATCATCTGGGCAGGGGTGAGGGATTCCAGAACGTCGGCGCCGACGCAGCGCTCAGTGACGGACTTTGTGAAATCCTTGACCACCTTGTAGCTGACATCCGCCTCCAGAAGCGCCATGCGGATCTCCCGCATTGCCTCCTTCACGTCCGCCTCCTTCAGGCGGCCCTTGCCCCGCAGCTTTTTGAAGGTGGCGGAAATCTTTTCGGTTAAGCCTTCAAATGCCATACTTTACTCCTCAAAGCCCTGGGCGGCGGCAACGATCTGCCCCGCCAGGCCGGATACCGTTTTGTCCGGATATGTTTCAAGCCGCTTCGCCGCGTCCAGAATGGACTTAAGCAGCTTCCGGTTCTTTAAGTCCCGGCTGACGCAGCCGATGTTCTCCTCCATTTTGCGCAGAAGGGCTTCCGTCCGGGTCAGATTGTCGCAGACGGCCTGGCGGCTCACGTCCATCACCTGGGCGATTTCCCCCAGGGAAAGGTCCTGATTATAACGCAGATCAAAGCACTGTCTCTGCTTGTCCGTCAGCATTCCGCCGTAGTAATCATACAGCAGTGACATTTCCAGCGCGTCCATGCAGAGCCCCCCTGTCAAGCAAATTTCCTTGACCGTCGGGTATTATAGCACAGCCGTGCTCATGTGTCAAGTATTTTTCCTGTACATCAAAAAAATCAGAACGTAACCTCGCCGTCGTGGGACATGAGGGAGGCGGAGGTGACATCCTGCAGCGCCATAATCTCCCGCACAAGCTCGCCGCCCTTGTCCGTCCGCAGCTCCAGCACCAGATCCAGGGAGGTCTCCGTCAGGTTCCGGGATTTGACGGTGTAGCTCTTCGTGTATTTCTGAACGGTCTGTACAACCGCCGCTTCCGCGTCGTACTGCCCGGCATTGACAATGAGAATCATGGGCGCTTTTGCCACTGGCAGTTTGTCCAGAATCAGAATGCCCAGGGTCACCACCACGGACAGAACCACCGCCACCTGGGCCAGTCCCGCGCCGCAGATGATGCCCACGCTGGTGGACCAGAACAGGAACATCAGATCCATGGGATCCTTGATGGCGGTGCGGAAGCGGACGATGGACAGCGCGCCCACCATGCCCAAGGACAGCACCACGCTGGACTGCATGGTGAGAATCAATGACGCGGTAATCACCGTAATGCCCGCCAGGGTGATGTTGAAGCTCTTGGAATAGAAGGTTTTTCTCGTCACCACCCGGTAGACGAAGAAGATGTACAGCGCCAGCACGCAGGCCACCGCCAGCGCCGCCACGATGGTCACGGTTGTGATTTCGGAGGAAGCGTAGCCCTCCAGAAAGGATTTCTTGAAAATGTCCTTGAAGCTCATAGTATTCTCCCTACCTTGTATATCTTCTGCATAATGCGTATTTGGAGTAGGCGGTTTGTCTCAGGCTGGAAAGCTGGAGGCTCTGATAAATGAAATCCGGGAGGTACGCGTCGTACTTCACCTCCAGCAGCTGCATTCCCGTGGGCATCACCGGACGCCGGGGAAGCTCCGGGTCCAGGAAACGGCTCACATCCCGGGAAGAAGAAAGGCCGGTATCCAGGGTGATGCGGACGTTTCCGCTGCGGTAAACATAGGGAATCCGGTCGTACTCCACAATCACCACCGGCGAAAGGCGGCGGGTCAGCATTTCGCCGGTGAATTTCCGGAGCAGCGGCGGCAGCTCTCCGACGCCCGTAAGGGGCTTTCCCGCCATCAGGCACTCGGTCTGTTCCCGGGTCAGGGGGCACGCGTCCTTGTGGGTCATGCCCCGCTCCTTCCGCTTGCATTCCAGAGTAATCCGGGCGTCACTGTGGTTGTAGATGCGGATGCGGAATTTTTCTCTGGGGTCCGTGCCGTTTTCGTTTTCCAGCAGGCAGCGGTCGTCATAGTCGTCAAAGTACAGGCTTCGGATGCGGTAGCTGCCGCCGTTCGCGTGGGCATCCAGCGGCAGAAGTCCGGACAGGCGTGTTTTGAGCATGGCCACTTCCGCGCTGCTGATCAGGTATTTGAACTCATGCCGGAATCTGGCCGGAGCTTGCTCGGTCATGACGCTTCTCCTTTCCCGGACGGCGAAGGTCCGCAATGATCACCCAGGCCAAAATGACCAGGAAAACGGCCAGGGGGCCGTAGCGGAGAATGGAAGTCTGTTCCCCGTCTTCCCCTGTGTCCGCCGTTCCCGCCGCCGTGTATTTCAGGTAAATGCTGGTGTCCTCCCAAATCGGCTGGGAGACATCGAAGGGCTCGTCCGTCTCTGTGCGGAACCAGCCGTCGTAGGAAACCCAGGCATTGCTGCTGTATTCCGGAAGCTCCGGAAGACTTTCTCCCGGACGGACGCTGTAGCACAGCATCACGCCGTCCTCCACCTGGATGTACACCTCGCAGTAGGGTTCGTTTTCAAGCCAGAGGCTGTCCAGAAACGCCATGCGCTGGGAGAGGTAGTTTTCAATGTACGCCGTTTCCTCCCGGGCATCCTTCGTGTTCCAGCGAAGCCGGTTCATGGCGGCGGCATCGGAGATTTCTGACCCGTATTTTTCAATTTCGCCGTCCAGAAGATCTTGCAGCGCGGGCCGGAATTCCGACTCGTACAGCTCCGTCACCCTCCGGTAAAACGTTTCCTTCTGATACAGCGCCGCGTACCAGCCGGAGCCCCAGATATTCTCAATGTGGGCATACATCTGGGACGGGCTGGGCTTGGGCCAGGCGACGGTGTTGCCCATAGTCAGGTCGTAGTCCCACACCGGCCCGGCGCAGATTTTTCCCTCCACTCCGTCCCGGAAAAACGCCTGGCTGCGGACGCCGGCGTCCACGTTGCCGAACACCTCTTCCACAAGATAACGCCGTGCCCAGGAGTCCAGATCAATCAGCTCCTGCCATTCTTTCCCGGTTGTCCGGTCGATCCCCTCCGGAGACAGAATGGCGTTTTCCGCCGACTGCCACGTCTTTTTCAGCTCTTCCAGGGAAATGCCGGAATAATTGACACGCAGCGCCGCGTGGGAATCCGTGGTAATATAGACACGCTTCCGGTCGATCAGGCGGCTTTCCCAGTCCTTCGTTACGAGAAAGCTCCCCTCCCGGGGCAGATCCACCCGGTCGTCGGCAACCTCGTTCCGCTCCGTCAGCAGGTACAGTCCCGCGTACGCTCCGTTTAAGTACAGATCCGCCCACCGGCATTCCGGGGTGTAGGGCGGCCCCACCGCTTCCGAAACGTCCAGCACAATCTTGTTGCGAAGATGGCTGGGGTCATAGGCGTTGGCCAGGAGAATCCACTTTTCCGCCCTGTCCATGCCCAGAAGGTCCGCGCTTCCGGCCAGGGTGACGCTGTAGGGCTTTTTGGCCGCGTTCCAGGTGGACTGTCCCCGTCCGCCCATGGAATCGATGCGCCCGGAATAGTCCAGGCTTCCGTCCGCCCGGTATACCCGGATACTTCCGGACTCGCTGTTGTCCAGACTTGCGTGGATATAGTCCATGCTGCCGGAAGCCACATCGATATAGATGGCCGGCACCTGCGCCGAACGGACAAAGCTCACGCTTCCCAGGCTTTCGCCCCCTTCGTTGGTCAGCAGGTACGGCGTATCCAGCGCAAAGCCGCCGCAGGTCATGCCGTCCGTCAAGGGCGTGCCGTCCAGGATAAGCGCAGCGCTTCCCTCCACCCGGAAGCTGGCCTCTTCCAGCTCCCCATAGGACGGCAGGAAGAAATAGCGCTCCCCGGAAGCCGACTGCCAGCAGCTCACCGTCTCCATGGAATCCCCGGAGGGAATCTCCAGCCGGAGGGTCACCTCCTGCCCGCCCTGCTCATGCAAGGCCAGCAGAATCAGACACGAGAGCAGCAATGTCAGAATAATGATAAAAATACGTCCAAACCGCATTCTGTTCCCCCGTCTACGGCCGGCTTCAAAATCGCCGGCAATCTTTCTTTTCCGATACACGATACCATATTTCCCGTCCCAAGTCAACGCCGGAGGGAAACCACGTGCTTATCCCACCCGATACCAGCGCGCCTTCTCGCCGGTTCGAACGAAGCCCAGCTTTTCATACAGGCGGATGGCTCTTTCATTGGTGGAGGCCACCTCCAGGGTCATCGTCTCTCCCTCGGCCAGGGACATGAGGGTGTGCATCACCCGCTCCCCAGTCCCGGGCTTTGCGGAGCAAACCGCCAGAAGCTCCCCATCCTTCACCCAGCCGATGCCCAGAAGCGCCCCGGCGCTGTGGACGAAATAGGCTCCCCCGGATTCCAGAATTTCCTTCTCGTCTCCGGCGGTCTGGGTCGCGGCGCAGTCGGTTCCGCGCATCCGCTCGTTGCAGATGCCGCGCCACCGGGCCACCGTTTCCTCCGTCACAGGGAAGAGATTTTCCAGCTTTTCCGGATTCACCCAGGCCCTGCCCCGCATTTCGTAAACTGCGGCGTGGAGGGGGCGGCTTTCCAGCGCTGCATGCCCCATGGCATAGATTTTCTCCGCTCCCGCCATGCGGCAAAAGGAAACGCACTCCTCCAGGAAGGCTTCCAGCGCCCCGGGCTGCACGTCCTGCATGCGGATATAGGCCTCCCGGCGGTAGGGAATCTCCTTCAAAATCAGGCTTGCCACCCCGTTTTCGGTTGCAAAGCAAGGAAAGTCCTTCATCATTCCCCTCCCCCTTTTTGCCCATTATACCACGCAAATACGGCAAGGGCAAGTCCAGGACGCTTCCAGTAAATGGCAATTTATTTGTATATATTGCACATATAAATTCCGTTTCGATCGTGGTAAAACGCGAAAAAACGTCCAATCTTTTTGAAAATGTTGTAAAATTATGGAATTACTACTTGATTTCCCAATAAAAAAGTGTATAATAACAGCCATGTTGAGTTCAACGGGAAAGGAGGTTCATTCCATGAAGAAGATCATCTGCAAGAAGGAGTACGACACTGAGACTGCGACTCTGATTAAGGCTTATTCTTTTGGTAAGCTGGGTGATCCCGCCGGTTACGAGGAGGATCTGTACCAGACCCCCGAAGGTCTGTACTTCCTGCACGTCGGCGGCGGCGAGGCTTCCATCCATCCCACTGAGGACATCGAGCGCATGGCCAAGACCAAGGTTAAGGCCTGGATGGAGCAGCACTGATACATAGCGCCCAAAGGGAGCCTGCTTTTGCAGGCTCCTTTTTCTTGACAGCTATGGTATGATGTATGGTAGAAGATTATGGATTATAGGATGAATTCGGATGAAAAAAGTCTTACTGCTCCTCGCTCTAATGCTGGCGCTGCTCTGCGGCTGTCAATCCCGGACGGAACCGGCCCAGATTGCCGCCACCACCCTGCCGGTGTACGAATTTACCGCCCGGCTGTGTGCGGGCACCCCCCTTACCGTCACCCGGCTGGTGACAGAGCAGGTTTCCTGCCTGCATGACTATTCCCTGAACGTCCGCCAGGTCAAGGCGGCGGAAGCGGCGGAGGTGATTGTCATTTCCGGCGCGGGGCTGGAAGACTTTCTGGACGATGTTCTGGACGGCGCCGACACCCTTGACGCTTCCGAAGGCATTGCCCTTCTGTGTGCCGAAGAGGAACACGAGGAGCATGAACACGAGGGTCACCACCACGAAGAGGACCCCCACATCTGGCTGTCCCCCGGAAACGGGAAAGCCATGGCGCGGAACATTTGTGACGGTCTTTCCCGGCGATATCCAGAATATGCGGATACCTTTACAAAGAATCTGACGCCATTGCTCGCCGATCTGGACGCGCTTCAGTGTTACGGGGAAGCGGCGCTGTCCGATCTCGGCTGCCGGGAGTTGGTCACCTTCCACGACGGCTTTTCCTACTTTGCCCATGCCTTTGACCTGACCATTCTGGAAGCGGTGGAGGAGGAATCCGGCAGCGAGGCCTCCGCCATGGAATTAAAGCACCTGATCGGCGTGGTACAGGCGCATCACCTCCCCGCCATCTTCACCGAGCGCAACGGCAGCGTTTCTGCCGCCGACTTGATTTCCCGGGAAACCGGGGCGAAGGTTTTCTCCCTGGACATGGCCATGGCGGGAGACAGCTATTTTGACGCCATGTACCGCAACATCGACACCATCAAGGAGGCATTGGGATGAATCTGACACATCACGGCGGTTCCTGCGGTCACTCCTGCTGCCTGCGGGTGGAGAATCTGTCGGTCAAAATCGGAGCCGACGATATTCTGAAGGACGTGAACCTTCACGTCCACTGCGGCGAACTGGTGGCCCTCATCGGCCCCAACGGCGCCGGCAAATCCACCTTTCTGAAAGCCATTCTGGGGCAACGGGAATATGAGGGCGTCATCGCCTTCTCCGAGCCGGGGCAGCGGAGCAAAAAGCCCCGCATCGGCTATGTGCCCCAGAGTCCCGCCTTTGACCCCAGCGATCCGGTGAGCGTGGCCGACCTGTTCGCCTGCTGCATGAGCCGCCGCCCCGCCTTTCTGGGGCTGGGCAAATCCATGCGGCAGACGGTTCTGGACTGCCTGTCCCGGGTCCACGGAGAGGATTTGATAGACAAACGGGTAGGCACCCTTTCCGGCGGCGAGCTGCAGCGGGTTCTGCTGGCGCTGGCCCTGGAGCCCATGCCCAACATTCTGATTCTGGACGAGCCGCTGTCCGGCGTGGACGTGGAGGGCATGCAGACCCTGATGGACATGCTGGACGAAATCCGGAAAAATTACGACCTGTCCATTCTCATGACCACCCACGATTTTTCCCTGCTTCGGCAGTACGCCGACCAGGTGGTGCTCATCGACCACGCCGTGCTGATTCAGGGGCCGCCGGACAGGGTGCTGGATTCCGAGGAATTCCACCGCACCTTCCATTTGAGAGGAGGCAGCGTATGAGCATCTGGTACGCGCTTTGGGACGCCCTTCCCATTGAAATGTTCCACTGGGATTTTATGAAAAACGCGCTGCTGGCCCTGCTGCTCATGGCGCCGCTCTTTGGGCTGCTGTCGACGATGATCGTCACCGGGCGGATGAGCTTTTTCTCCGACGCTCTGGGGCACTCCGCCTTTACGGGCATCGCCATCGGCGCCATCTGCGGCTTAGCCGCGCCCATCTGGGCGGCGGTCATCTTCAGCGTGGCCTTCGCGCTGCTGTTCTCCTTCGTCCGAAGCCGCTCCAACCAGGCAGCGGACACCCTCATCGGCGTGTTCTCCAGCTCCGCCGTGGCGCTGGGTATCTTCGCCGCCACGGTGGGGGGCGGCAGCTTCACCAAGTACAATAAGTACCTCATCGGCGACATTCTCTCCGTCACCCCCGGAGAAATCGGGATGCTGGCGCTGGTGCTGCTGGCGGTCGTCATTTTCTGGGTGCTCTACAGCAACCGGCTGACCCTCACCGCCATCCATCCCCAGCTGGCCGCCTCCCGGGGCATCCCTGTGGGGCTTTCCCAGACGCTGTTCACCGTGGCCATCGCGGTGGTGGTCACATTGTCCATCTCCAGCGTGGGACTGCTGATCCTCAACTCCCTGCTGGTGCTCCCCGGGGCTTCCGCCCGGAACGTCGCCCGGAACCTGAAGCAGTATCACGCATTGTCCGTGCTGTTCGCTTTTGTAGCGGGCATCGCCGGTCTGACGGTGTCCTACTATTCCGGCTGCTCCGCCGGTGCCGCCATCAGCCTGGGGCTGACCGCGATTTTCGCGGTGACCTTCTGCC
The DNA here is from genome assembly GCA_945836055.1 of uncultured Clostridia bacterium. GTDB lineage: Bacteria > Bacillota > Clostridia > Oscillospirales > Oscillospiraceae > Faecousia. The sequence continues at coordinate 8,302 of CAMAKJ010000006.1, forward strand.
TGAGAAAGGCCAGGGCGTAATCATGGATACGGCGGAAATTCAGGTCATCGCCCGGATGCGCAGCGATTTTGCCACCAAATTCGGAATCCCCAGGCAGAGCGGCCTGGTGGAAGCGCTGCGCTCCACCATCGTCTTTGAGCCGGAGTTCCGGAATCCCGACGCCCTGCGGGGCATCGAGGGGTTCTCCCACCTGTGGATCATCTGGCAGTTTTCCCAGGCCGTCCGGCAGGGCTGGTCGCCTACGGTGCGGCCGCCAAGACTGGGCGGGAACACCCGGATGGGGGTATTCGCCACCCGCTCCCCCTTCCGCCCCAACAACCTGGGGCTGTCCAGCGTCCGGCTGCTGGGGGTGGAGACAACGATAGAATTCGGCACGGTGCTCCATGTGGGCGGCGCCGATCTCATGGACGGCACCCCGATTTTCGACATCAAGCCCTACATTCCCTACGGCGACTGCCACCCGGACGCCGTGGGCGGCTTCACCGACACCGCCGGGGAATTTCTCCTGAAGGTTGTCTTCCCCGACGAACTGCTCTCCCATCTTCCCGAGGAAAAGCGGGCCGCCGCCATCGGCGTTCTGTCCCACGACCCCCGTCCCTCCTACCAGCGCACACCGGGCCGGGTCTATGGCCTGACCTTCGCGGGGTTTGATATTCGGTTTACCGTTGATGGAGATACTCTGACGGTAGCAGAGGTTCGGCACGTCTGAAAATGTGATAATCCCGGCACAGTTAGTGCCGGGATTCTTCGTTATCCGCTGTAGCCCACGGTCTCCATCTCCGCCTGATGATCCTCAATCAGACCGGGGAGGATCTGTCTGTCCCGGAAATAATCGTACAGGCTGTGCACCCGACGGCGAATCTGCTCATCAAAATACAGACTGACCTTGCCCCGCATACTGCTGACAAAAGCGTCAATATAGCCGTCGAGATCGGTATAAAACAGGTCGGTCATATCGTAGATCACATATCGGTCATCTTCAAATACCTTATCCTTCTCCATGTCGGAAAAGGGGATAATCCTGCCGAAAATGAAAGCATAGGCGTCCTCCGCCGCCAGGCTGGCACGTTCATAAACAAACAGGTAAACAATAGGGAGATACTGCCCGCCGTCAGTCTGTCCCGGATACCCCGGCAGCATCGCTTTGATCTGAAGGGAATGATCGCTGGTTTCGCCGGAAAACTCCGCACCCACGATTCGATGGAAAGCATCGAGGGAATGATAATTCAGTCCCGCGAGCTGATACTGAATATCCTTTGGGAAGGTTTCGTCGAACACCTGATCCCGGGACGGCTCAATGGTGATATAGGGCTCAACCGGGTGAACCAGCGTTCCTTCCGTGCGCATGAGCAGTTCCCGTACCTTTTGCTGGTACGCAAAATGTGCCTGCTCAAACGCCGGAGCCTCATCAAGATAGGTATCCTCAAAATAAGGCTTCAGGTCGTCCTCAATCTCGTCCAGATTCTGCGGCATGTTTGTCCCAAGTTCAGGCTGAGTTTCCTGAGTAGGTACAGTTGCTTGTTGCAATTCCGAAGTCGGCTCCGTCACCTCCGCCGATTCCACAAAGTGAAAGCTGCACATCCAGTCGTGACCGAAGAGAAAGTCATGGTTGGTCAGAAGCAGATAGTACCAGCTCTCCGCCGGTCTGCCCGGCAAGTCACTTTCCAGCGCCGCAATGTCATAAGCTCCGGACAAATCCACGGTCATCGCACCGCCCGAATGTGCCGGAAAGCGGGTATTGTCCAGTGTGACTGCCCCACCGGGCAGGGCTTCCACCTCCCCGTCCGTCCAGCTCATGAGCTTCACCTGATTCTGGAATTTCAGCTCCTTATCCGAACGGTTCACAACCTCCACCCTGACCACGCCGTCTCCCAAATAGGTTCCGCTGAGCGCCAATTCGTCTCCGCTGAGGGGCGTGAACAGCGTCTGAGTGCACGATGCCAGCAGCAGGGCGCAGAGCGCCGCCGCCAGAATCAAATACTTTGCCCTGCTTTTCGGATGCTCCCGGTGATTTGGATTCAAATCCGTCCCGGTTTTTTCCTCAAAAACACACCGGATATTGTGCAGATTCTGCTTACTCAATCGATTCATTTCGCACCTCCCCAAGCTACTGACAGGCTTTCCCTGAGTCTGCGCTTACTCCTGTACAGAGAGTTTTCCACCTGCTTCACCGTCATTCCCATGGCCAGGGCAATCTGCCTCGGCTTCTGGTTGTAATAATACCGCCGCACCAGAATGTCCCGCCCGGGCTGTCCCAGAGCGTTCACTGCCGCCAGCAGCTCCCGCCGGGTCTCCCGCTGCATGGCCGCTTCCTGCAAGCCCAGGGTTTCGGCCAGCACCGCTTCCTCCAGCGGCAGCGTTCCCCTGCGGGTAATCTCCCGAAACCGGTCGATTGCACGGCTTCTGGCCACCATACACAGCCAGCTTTTCAGGCTGCCCTTTCCTGGGTCAAATTTATCCGGATGCTCCCACAGATAGATGAACGCATCGGCAACGCATTCCTCGGCGTCCTGATCGCACCCCACCTTCTCCAGAACCGCACAGGCAATCGGCCACAGCAGCCGGGCGTATTTGTTGATGACGGCTCCCACTGCCTGCTCATCCCGGCGGGCAATGGCGGCAATCACAGTCTCGTCCTTCACGGGCTTCACCTCGTTTTCTTTCTTGACCGGTCATGTACATAGTACGTCTTCTCTGGGAAAAACACTTCCGTCGCTGCGCAATCTCAAAAAACGACCTGCCCGGGTGGGCAGGTCGTTTTTGGGTATCGGAAAGGTTTACACGCCGGAGTAAGCGGCGAAGCCGGCGTCCACAGGCAGAACCACGCCGGTGATGGCGGAAGCCGCCTTGTCGTCGCACAGGAACAATGTCGCGCCCAGCAGCTCGTCCGCGTCCACGAAACGGCCGGTGGGAGTGCCCGCCAGAATCTTGGCGGAGCGGGCGGTGGGAGTGCCGTCAGGGTTGAACAGCAGAGCCTTATTCTGGGCGGAAACCAGGAAGCCGGGGGCAATGGCGTTGCAGCGGATGCCGGTGCCGGCAAAGTGGGTGGCCAGCCACTGGGTGAAGTTGGAGATGCCGGCCTTGGCGGCGGAGTAGGCGGGAATCTTGGTCAGCGGGGTGTAGGCGTTCATGGAGGAGATGTTCAGGATGACGCCGTGCTTCTTTTCCACCATGTCCTTGGCAAAAGCCTGGGTGGGAAGCAATGTGCCCTGGAAGTTCAGCTTGAACACGAAGTCCACGCCGCTGGGCTGCAGGTCGAAGAAGGTCTTGCAGCCTTCCCAGGCCTCGTGCTGGTACTCGTTGTCGGTGGTGGCACGGGGGTTGTTGCCGCCGGCGCCGTTGACCAGGATGTCGCAGGGACCCAGGTCCTTCAAAACGGCCTGGTGCACCTCTTCCAGAGCCTCGGGCTCCAGAACGTTGGCCTTGTAGCCCTCGCAGATATAGCCCTCAGCCTTCAGCTCGTCCGCCAGCTTCTTGACGGCGTCCTCGTTCAGGTCCAGAGCGGCAACCTTTGCGCCGGACTCGGCGAAAGCCCGGGCCATCGCGCCGCAGATCAGGCCGCCGGCGCCGGTGACGACGACGACTTTGCCGGTATAATCAATGTTCAGGGGAAGATTTGCCATGTTTAATACCTCCAAAATATTCAATCGCGGGGACAATGCCCCTCTAAAACAGATTACTTCTTTCCGTCCAGCTTGTCCAGCATGTCCCACACGCCCCACATATACATGATGCCCAGGGCGCGATCGTACAGGCCGTAGCCGGGACGGACGGTGCCGGGGCCTTCACCCCACAGGTGACGGCCGTGGTCGGGACGGATGTAGCCTTCGTAGCCGCAGTCGTGGTAAGCCTTCAGAATGTCCAGAATGCCGGTGTCGCCGTCGCAGTCCCGGTGGGAGGCCTCGGAGAAGTCGCCGTTGGGGAAGTGCTTGACGTTGCGGATATGGGCAAAGGCAATGCGGTCGCAGTGCTTGCGGACGATGTCGGCCACATTGTTGTTGGGGTCAGCGTTCAGGGAGCCGGAGCAGAGGGTCAGGCAGTTGTAGGGGTTATCTACCATCTTCAGGAACCGGTCGATGTTCTCGCCGTTGGTCAGCAGACGGGGCAGGCCGAAGATATCCCATGGGGGATCGTCCATGTGAATGGCCATCTTGATGCCGGTCTCGTGGCAGGTGGGCATCAGGGCCTCCAGGAAATACTTGAGGTTCGCCCAGAGCTTTTCATGATCCACGTCTGCATAGTCCTTAAAGAGCTGGTCCAGCTTGGCCATCCGCTCCGGCTCCCAGCCGGGGAAGGACATGTCGTACTTCTCGGTGAAGTCCAGAATGTACTTCGCCATGGCGTTGTAGTCGTCCTGAATCATGTTCTTTTCGTAGTACAGCGCGGTGGAACCGTCCCCCACGGGGTGGAACAGGTTGCTGCGGGTCCAGTCGAAAATGGGCATGAAGTTGTAGCAGATGACCTTGACGCCGAACTTGGCCAGGTTGCGCATGGTGGTCTTGTAGTTCTCGATGTACATGTCCCGGGTGGGCTTGCCGATTTTGATATCGTCGTGAACGTTCACGGACTCCACAACGTCCATGTTGAAGCCGTAAGGCTCCAGCTGCTTCTGCACTTCCGCAATTTCGCTTTCCTCCCAGACCTCGCCGGGCATCTTATGATGCAGCGCCCAGACGATGGTGGTTACGCCGGGGATCTGCTTAATGTCGGAGAGCTTGATGCTGTCGTTACCCTCGCCATACCAGCGGAAACCCATTTGCATAGGCATAGTGAATTCCTCCATTTCAGTAAATTCCCGTCATCCGATGGAAGACGAGTCTCATCCTTTTTGATTATACCACAAAGTCCCCTGTCCTGACAACGAGGCTTTCCGAAAAAAGTAGACAAAAAAAAAGGTAAAAAATTATGTAAGAAAACCACTTGACGTATGATTTTCCTTTCCCGTGACACAATAGCACAGGAGGGATGGAAATGACGGAAAAGCAATACGGCGAGCTGGTATCCAGCATGGCGCCCAAATCCCCCATATGGCGGGACTGCCTGAACGCCTTCTGGATCGGCGGGCTGATCTGCACCCTGGGTCAGGTTTTCATGAACTGCTACGGCGCCCTGGGCATGGAAAAGCAGGACGCGGGAACCGCCGCGTCCATGACACTGGTGGCGCTGTCGGCGCTGCTGACGGGTTTCAGCGTGTATGACGACATTGCCAAATATGCGGGCGCGGGCACCCTGGTACCCATCACAGGCTTCGCCAACTCCATCGCCGCCCCTGCGGTGGAATTCAAAACCGAGGGCTTTGTGCTGGGCGTTGGAGCGAAGATGTTCACCATCGCCGGGCCGGTGATCGTCTACGGCCTCGCAGCCAGCGTGGTGTATGGGTTTGTTTACTGGCTTTTCACGATTCTTTGAAAAAACGCTGCCATTCCGGAATGGCAGCGTTTTCCGTTACATTTCTTCCGCCTCTTCCGCTTCCCGCAGATGCTTTGCCAGCTTCCGGGTAACCTCGGCGCAGCGGTGGGCGGCCAGCTTTTCAAAGGTGGGGTAGTCCATTTCCGCGCTGTCGTCAGCCTTGTCGGAGATGGCCCGGAGAATGACAAAGGGAATGCCGTTGCGGTATGCCGTCTGAGCAATGGCCGCGCCCTCCATTTCCGTGCACAGGCCACGGGTGCTGTCCACGATCCGCTGTTTCACCGCAGGATCGGCCACAAACTGGTCTCCGCTGGCGATCCTGCCAACCTTCGTGTGGCCGGGATTCACCATCTCCGCTGCGGCGAAGGCATAGGCCAAAAGCGTATCGTCGGCGGGAAAGGCCGTCACGTCCATCCCCGGCACCCTGCCGTAGGGATAGCCGAAATGGACGCAGTCAAAATCGTGGTACATGGCGTCCCGGCTCACCACCAGGTCGCCGATGTCCAGCTGGGCGCACAGGGAGCCCGCGATGCCGGTGTTCACCAGATGGGTCACGCCGAAGCGGCCGCAGAGGGTCTGGGCACACATCGCCGCGTTGACCTTGCCCACGCCGCACTGGACAATCACAGAATCCACGCCCTCCAGTGTGCCCTCATAAAAGGCGCTGCCCGCCACGGCGCTCTGCCTGCGGTTTTCCAGCTTTTCCAGCAGCAGCGCGACCTCGATCTCCATCGCGCCGATAATGCCAAGTTTTGTCTTTGTCATCGTTTTCTCCTCATACCGGGTAAATCAGTCGGGTTTCGTCCATGGTTTCCAGCAGAGCGGCATATTTGCCGCCCCAGTAATTCGCCATGGGCAGATTCATGTCCAGGTAATTGCCGCAGTCCTTCGCGCTGGCCCCCGGCACCTGCCCCCGGTAGTCCCGGATGAAGCGGAAGCAGTCGAGGACCAGCGGTACGATGTCCCGGGATTCATAGTCCCCGGCAAGCAGCAGGTAAAATCCCGTGCGGCAGCCCATGGGGCCGAAATAGAGCACCTTATCCTTCCAGTCCGGCTCGTTGCGCAGATAGGTTGCCGCCAGATGCTCAATGGTATGCACCTCGGCGGTATTCATCACCGGCTCTTCGTTGGGGCTGGTCAGGCGGAGGTCAAAGGTTGTGACCGTCTCCGCCCCCACCTTATCCTTCCGGGAGACGTACAGCCCCGGCTGCAATTTCAAGTGGTCAATGGTAAAGCTCGTTATTTTCTCCATACATTAGTCCTTTCCGCAGTTCGCCGCGTCGATGGCGATGACCAGCAGCAGTCCCGGCACTTCATTGGCCGGGTTGCCAAAATCCAGCACGTAGGTGTCGCTGAAGTGAAACAGCTGCTTGGAAATGGTCATCACCGTCGCGCCGCCCCGGGTCACCCGGTAGTCCCAGCCCATCAGGTCCCCCTGTACATCCCAGTCCTGAAAATCCACCTGATACCGCGGCCGGAAAAGGGTCAGCTCCTTGCGAATCCGTCCCATGGGCTTTCCGTCCATGACGATTTCAAATTGAGGCAGGAGGGTCAGCAGCTTTTCATGAATGGAACCCACTTCCCTGCCCGTGGCCTTTTCATAAACGTGAATCTGATGGCCCAGAGAGAGAAACTCCGCCCGGACCTCGTAGCGGGGCGCACCGGACCCGTCGTAAACGTCATAGCTGTCCGTCCAGGAGAACACCCGCTGTTTGATATAGAGCCGCACAAAACCGCCTCCTTTGGGGATAAGGATACCACAGTTCTGACGCCAATGCAAGCAAAACCCTCCACAACCACCGGTTGAGGTCGTTTCAACCGGCGGTTGTGGAAAAAATTTTGGAAATTTAACGAACATTTGATAGCTTTTTTCTCCGGTTTATGGCATGATATAGGCATCTTCAACACCGCCCCGCCGGGCGGGAGTATTCAAGTAAGGAAAGAGGAGAAAACCATGGAAGATACTTTGGGAAAACGCATTGTTGCCAACCGCAAGCGGCTGGGTCTGACCCAGGACGCTCTGGCGGAGCTGCTGGGCGTCACCGCCCAGGCGGTGAGCAAGTGGGAAAACGACCAGTCCTGCCCCGATATCGCCACGCTGCCCCGGCTGGCGGAGATTTTCGGCATCTCCACCGACGAGCTGCTGGGAATGGAAAAGAAAACCGTGCACGAAGCCGAGATCGTTCAGGACGTGCCGGATGAGGAAGACGCCGGCGTACATATGGAAAACGGGAACTGGGAAATGTACTGGGACAGCGGCAGAAAGGGCAGCATTGCTCTGGCCGTCTGGGTGCTGCTGGTGGGCGGCATCATGCTGGCATCCAGCTTTCTTAACTTCAATGCCGGGCTGTGGGATGTGCTCTGGCCGTCGGCGCTTCTGGTGTACGGCCTGTTTGGGCTGCTGCCCCGGTTTTCCTTCTTCCGGCTGGGCTGCTCCCTGTTCGGCCTGTACTTCCTGCTGAGCAATCTGAACTTCGCCCCCTTCTCCCTGGACAGGGGAATTCTGCAGCCGGTTCTTCTGCTGCTGTTCGGCGGCAGTCTTCTGGTGGACGCCCTGCGCAAGCCGAAGAAAAACGGTGTCGTCATCAACCGCAGCGGAAAGGGCGGCACCCCCAAGAACCACTGCCAATACTCTGACAACCGCTTCGACTGTGCCACCGCCTTCGGCGAAAACCACTACGTCCTTCCCCTTACCCAGCTGTCCGGGGGCACCGCGGAGGTCAGCTTCGGCGAAATGCACGTGGATCTGCAGGTTTGTGAGCATGTCTCCCAGGACTGCACCATTGACCTGCACTGCTCCTTCGGCGAGCTGGAGCTGACTGTGCCAAGGCGGTTCCGGGTGGAGCCCGCCAACAGCACCGCCTTCGCTTCCGTGGAAATCACCGGCGCTCCCAGCAGCGAAACCACCGGCGTAATCCGCGTCAACTGCGATGTCAACTTCGGAGAAATATCCATCCGATATGTATAAAATACAGGGTTATTTCCCGAGAATCCGCCGCTTTTCGCGGCGGATTCTGCAGTTTCGACGGAATTCTTAATTTTTTCCTTTTCTTCCGATTTCCCTTGCTTTTTTTCTTTGACGATGATAGAATACTATTGACTATACCATAAAGGCAGGGATGAACGATGGCTAAGGACGATTTCGACATGGATTTTCATTTCGACGATGACGACTTCGACCCCAAAGCATTTCTGGACGACGATGACACCACAGCCGCCGGTGAAGACGGCGAAGATATAGATTTCAATGAACTGGACAACCTGCTCTCCGGGGACGGAGACGATCTGCCCCAGGATTCCGACAGTCCGGAGGACGATCTGGATCTCAGCGGTCTGGGTCTGGACGATGTTCCGGAGGACACGGACGGACTGGAGGACGGCGATCTGGACCTGGACGGTCTGGAGGACGGGGATCTGAATCTGGACGATCTGGACTTTGACGAGATTCTGTCTCCCAAGGCCGTCCGGAAGAACGTTCAGCAGCCCAGCAGCTTCGGCGCCGGCGATTCCGATGACCTGGATTTCCCCATGGGCGACGAACCAGAAGCCACCATGCAGGAGGAAGACCCCACGGCCTTCCGGGACGGCCCCGTTGAGGGCGGCGAAGAGCCGGAGCAGGAGGAGCCTGTCCGCCGCCGGGAGCGCAAGCCCGCCAAGCCTGCCAGGGAACGCAGAGAGCACAAGCCCCGGCAGCCGAAGGAATCCACCCCCCGGGAGCCAAAGCAGGTCAAGCCCAATATCTTCACCAAGCTCTATGATCTCTATATTGCCCCGCTGTCCAATAAAGAGATGCTCGAAGCGCCTGTCGATCCCAACAATCCCCGCCGCCGGCGGAAGAAGACCAAGGAGCAGATCTTCAAGGAGGTTTATCTGCCCCCCATTCTGGCCTGCCTGTGCCTGGTTCTGATTCTCTCCTTCGTCATCGGCGCCATTTCCAACGCCATCGACCAGAAGCGTCTCAACGACAAGATCAAGCAGAGCGAGCTGGACGCCTCCGTCAGCGCCGCCGCGGAAGCCGAGGCAGAGCTGCAGCGTATCCTGACGGAAGCGGAAAATCTGGCCGCCAATTACGATTACCAGGGCGCCATCGACAAGCTGGATTCCTATCCGGACATTGCGAACAATTCCGAGCTGCTTGCCAAGCGCGCCGAGTATGTCAACACCCAGAGCACCATGGTGGAATACAAGGACTACTCCCAGATTCCCAACCTGAGCTTCCACGTTCTCATCGCCGACCCCTCCCGCGCCTTCAGCGACCCGGATCTGGGCGGCAAGTACAACCAGAACTTCGTCACCACCGACGAATTCTCCAAGATCCTGCAGCAGCTTTACGACAACGGCTATGTGCTGGTGGACTTTGACGACTTCGTGAATGTGGGTCAGACCGTAGCCGGTACCGACCAGTATGAGTCCAAATCCATCTACCTGCCCCAGGGCAAGAAGCCTCTGATGCTCACCGAGACCATGGTCAACTACTTTGAATACATGGTAGACAGCAATAAGGACGGCGCCCCCGATGCCGGCGGCGCAGGCTTCGCCCACAAGCTGGTCATCGATGCCAACGGCGACATCAAGGCCGAGTATGTAGACAGCAGCAGCAATACCCTCACCGGCAATTACGACTTTGTTCCCATTCTGGAGGACTTCATCCGGCAGCATCCCGACTTCTCCTACCGGGGCGCCCGGGCCATTCTGGCGGTCACCGGCAGTCAGGGCATCTTTGGCTACCGCTGCAACACCTCCTACGTCAGCACCAAGGGCAACGACTACTATGAGCAGGAGAAGGCCGGCGCCATCGCCATCGTGGAGGCGCTGAAGGCCAAGGGCTACCGTCTGGCCTGCTTCACCTACGACAACGGCAACTACCGCAACAAGAACACCGCCGAAATCACCGCTGACCTGCAGAGCTGGACCCAGCAGATCACCCCGATTATCGGCAAGATCGACACCTTCGTCTTTGCCCAGGCCGGCAACCTGTCCGACTACACCGGCTCCTCCTTCAAGGCCATGTATCAGACCGGCTTCCGCTACTTCATCTCCAACGACAAGTCCCCCATGACCGAGATCAACAACACCTACGTCCGTCAGAACCGACTGATGGTCACCGGCGAGACCATGGCGTGGTACGCCGACCGGTTTACCGATCGTTCCCTGTTCGATCCCAACATGGTTCTGGACATGACCGCCCGGGGCGGCAGCGTTCCCAAGGCAGGCTAAACACAATACGCCGGGTGGAAACGCCCGGCGTACTCTTTTCAGGAGGTAACATATGGATATCAAACCCGGATTGTACCGGCATTTCAAGGGAAATCTCTATGAGGTCATCGGCACCGCCACCCATTCCGAAACCCGGGAGCTGATGGTGGTCTACCGCGCCCTGTACGGGGAGTATGGCCTGTGGGTGCGTCCCGCCGCCATGTGGAACGAAACCGTTGACCGGGACGGCTACCATGGCCCCCGCTTTCAGTACGTCGGAGAATAACGCAGAAGCGGCGCACCGCCAAAAGCGGTGCGCCGTCGATTTGTTCTGTTTCCGGTAATCACACAACCAGGAAGGTGCAGCTGTAGGGACTCAGGCTGAGGATTCCGGCCTTCTGCGCCGCGCCATCCAGGTTCGGCAGCGCGTCGTCCTCCCCCAGCACCAGGTCTCTGCCATTCAGACACATGACCCGGCTGCGCAGGCCGTCCCGTCCGGTGAGTGTGTAGCGAACCGCGTCCGTCGGCAGCTCCACAGTGGTCTCCCCCGCGGAGTTGTTGATGATGAGATACACCGCGCCGTCCCTGCCGTCCTTGCGGGAATGGGCGTAGACGTGGGCACCCTCCCGGATTTCCTCGCCGGTTGCATAGACGGTTTTGCCCATCAGCCGCTGCCACAGCAGCACCGCAAAATAGTTGGGACGGGGTGCAAAGGTGCCGTGCTGCAAAAAGCCATAGTCGGAGGAAGCCAGGGTGTTGTGGAAAATCACGCCGTTGGTCACGGAGGAGAAATCTCCCAGCTCGTTCAGGGTACGCAGCACGTCCAGATAGGTGGACGCCCAGGTGTCCCCGCCGCCGCCGGCGTCACCGGACTCGGTGACCCACATCTCGCCGCCGGGAACGTACTTGTCCCGGAAGGGTGCGAACGCCCGGGCGGCATTTCCCGCTACCGCGAGATACGCCTCGGTGGAGGCGTCCTCAGGCTGCCAGTGGGCAGCGGGCATCACGGACTCCAGCCGCTCGGAGCAGCCGTTGTAGTAGTGGTAGCTGAACACGTCCAGCTTCTCGGTGCAGCCCTCCACCAGATCATCTGTGGAGCAGCAGGGCATGATATCCGCGATTCCCGCGCCGCCCCGGCTGCCGGGCCCCATCTGCAGGACGTTTCCGTCGGTGGAGCAGGGGCCGACGATCAGGGTATCCGGGTAGTGTTCACGCACCCACCTGTGGAACAGGTCCTGATCCCGGCGGAAATGGGCCGGAGTATAGCCCTGGGGGAAGCCGGTTCCCTCCATCATATTGGGCTCGTTTGTGAATTCCACGGCGTCGATGGGATGGCCGCATTCCCGGCTCAGAGCGAAAATCTTCTCCGCCTGGCTGGGATTCCAGGGCTCGTCGGCGCTGTGAAGTCCCTGGCAGTTGGCGACGGAAATCAGAATTTTCGCGCCGATGGCATCCGCAAACCTCAGAATGCTGACCCACTGCTCCCGGGTCAGCCGGTTCTGGTAGCCCTCGGGGGCAGTTCCGGTTCCGTCAAAGTCATAGTAGGTCTTGGTGGCCCAGGTGCCGGATACCCGCATCCAGGCGGGGCCAAACTCCTTTGCCAGACGGACGAGCCGTGGGTTGGCGGTGTCGATGGGGTCGTACCACTGCATCAGTCCGGCCATCTCCGAAAGGCTCGCAATGGGCGGAAACTTCTCGGTTCCGGCAATCTGACCGGGAGTGTAGGCCTTCCAGAAGGTACCGCCGGTCACCTCGGTCATTTCCACGTTGTAGGACATGAGCCGCTCGTTCATCTCGTGCTTCGCCGCAAGTCCCGCGGGGTTGAGTTTTACATGGGCCATTGGAATCAGCTCCTCTATTCAGCATGATCACATTCTACCATAAGATCATCCCTTTTGACAGGGGACAGATGCCGTCGGTCTGTGACATCCCCCGGACAAAAAAGAAAACGGCCTTTGCACAGTCTGCACAAAGGCCGGAAAAATCAGGGATTCCGGGGAATTTCCGTAAACAGGGGCTTTGTCACCAGACGCATAGCGATCTGCGCCATCTGCTCCGCGCTCTCCACATACCCGCCGTGGTGCCAGTGCACCACCATGGCCATCAGGCCGCAAACCGCGAAGCCGGTGACACGCTCGCGCATCTGCCGGTTGTCGTTGGGCAGAATCCGTACCGGAATGGAGCTCTCCAGGATGGAGTGGTTGATTGCACGCTCAATCAGCACACCGCTGAGGCCGCTCTTCTCCAGCGCGTCCAGCAGGCGGCTGCAGTGCTTCCAGTAGGAGAACGTGCGCTCCATTTCCTGCTGAACCGTCCGCCCCTCCCAGCCGGTGCCGTCGGCGGGGTAGTTCTCATAGTCCAGAAGCGCGTGGTCAATCAGGGCGTGGAGCGCCCCTTCCTTGCCGGAAAAATAGCGGTAAAAGGATTTGCGCGGGATGCCCATACGGCTGCACAAATCGCTGACGGAAATGGAATCATAATGCTGCTGAATCATGGCGTCCAGCAGTCCCTGCTCCAGAATGCGCTGACGGTTGGAGGATTGTTCCGTTCTGCACTGCTTATACATCATATGGTCTCTCCTTCGGGTTTCAATACCGTATATAGTATAACACAGTTTCCAAAAATAGCAAGGGTTTTGTGAATTGTGAACAAATTGTATCGCTGCTTCTCTCTATGCCCTGTCACAAAATCAGCGTTTCGTCCACTAGCAAAAAAACGGTAAATCTCTTATAATATAGCGGTAAAACCTCGGTTTCCCGTGCACATTCGTGCCGAGCATCCTTCTCATCCGTGCGGAGCATCAATACGCGCTTGAGGCCGGGAGAAAAGAAGTAAGGAGAGAATACTTTATGAGCAAGCCAGTTAATCCCAAGTATCTTGGCGAAAACGGTATTCACCGCGTTCCTCTGTGGCGTGTGGCCGGCTTCGCGCTGAACAACACCGCTACCAACCTGTACCTGTTCCTGATGAACTACGTTTCCTTCTACCTGATGGGCTTCGTAGGCGTCGGCATGGTCACCGCCTCCAGTTTCGCAATGGTTATGCGTATCTGGGACGGCGTTACCGATCCCTTCGTAGGCTTCGTGGTGGACAAGACCAACGGCAAGTTTGGTAAGAACCGCCCCTTCATGGTCATCGGCAATGTCATTCTGTGCATCATGAGCTTTATCATGCTCCATGTCACCCACAAGCTGCCGAACAACACCGCACTCCGCTTTGGGTTCTTCATCATCTGCGGCGCTGTTTACTACATCGGCTACACCTTCCAGTGTGTGGTCACCAAGTCTGCTCAGACCTGCCTGACCAACGATCCCAAGCAGCGTCCCATGTTCGCCGCCTTCGACGGTGTGTACAACACCCTGCTGTTCACCGTTCTGGGTATTGTTACCCCCCGTATCGCCAATGCCTACAAGGATGTGGGCGGCTACGCCAGCACCCAGTTCTTCCATACCTTCTGGCTGGCTGTCGCGGTTCTCTCCGCCATCTTCACCGCCATCGCCGTCATCTCCATCGCCCCCAAGGATCGCACGGAGTTCTACGGTACCGGCAAAACTGTCAGAGTCGGTCTGAAGGATTACTGGGATACCCTGAAGCACAACCGTGCCATTCAGATGCTGGTTATCTCCGCCTCTACGGATAAGCTGGCAAACACCGCAAAAACCAGCGCCGTCGGTGTCGCCATGTTCGCCTGCCTGGCCGGTTCCACCGTCCTGCAGAGTAACGTCACCGGTCTGACCATGATTCCCTCCGTCATCGCTTCCTTCCTGTGCATCTCCCTGCTGGCTACCCGTCTGGGGCAGCGCAAGGCAATGCTGGTCGGCTCCTGGGGCGGCATCATTGTCAACGTCCTGATGGCTATTCTGTGGCTGTTCGGTGATCCCAGAACCATGACCTCCGATCCCGCAACCGGTGCTCTGAACTGGGGCTACTTCCTGATCCTGCACCTGCTGCTCTCCGTTACCTGGGCTGGCCTGCAGGGCGTCGCCGGCAACATCGTCATCCCCATGACTGCCGACTGCGCTGACTATGAGGTTTATCGTACCGGCAAGTACGTCCCCGGCATGATGGGCACTCTGTTCTCCTTTGTGGATAAGATGGTCTCCTCCCTGGCTCCCATGATCGCCGGTCTGGTGTTCGCCGCTGTCGGCTTCGCCGATCACAACCCCGTGGAGGGCGATCCTGTGACCCGTCCTCTGGTTTGGGGCATTGTGTTCCTGGCAAACGGTCTGGTTATCCTGGGTCTGCTTGCGAACGTCATTGCTCTGAAGTTCTACCCCCTGACCAAGGAAAAGATGGCTGAGATTCAGGAAGAGGTTGCCGCCATCAAGGCGAAGGCCGCTGCTGAAGAAAACGCCTGATTTCCATACGGCAAATCCCGATAAGCGCGTATAAGGGTGCCGCTTTGCGGCACCCTTTCTCATAGAAGAGGTATCTCATGGAAAAGAACAAAAAGCCCATCCCCCCCAGTGAGGAAATGGTCAGTCCGGATGATATGGTAGCCGCCGAAATGGAGCTTGAGGAGCTGCGCCGTCAGCAGGGTCTGGAGCCGGAGCACAAAGAAGGGAAGCTCTCCCGCCTGATTTCCAGCTATTTTGAGCGGAAGGACGCCAAGGAAAAGGTAACAGTCAACAAGAAAAAACACCTGCTGCTGTGCATTTTCCTGGGTTGGGCGGGTGGACATCGGTTCCACGCCAAACAGTATGTGCTGGGTATCGTATACCTTCTGACCTGTTGGACCGGTTTCTCGGCTGCTATGTCCATCATCGACCTGATGGTGATTATTCCCATGCAGGCCGACGAAAACGGCAATATTCAAATCTGATAAACACATTTCCGCCCGATTTTGCAGAAGCAAAACCGGGCGGATGCTTTATGTTCCGTTTCCCCGCAGCTCGATGATCTGATCCCGCAGGACGGCAGCGTACTCGTATTCCATCATCCGTGCAGCTTCCTTCATCTGCTTTTCCAGACGGGCAATCTCCTTTTCCTTCTCCGCCTTGGTCATCTTCAAGCCGTTTCTGCCCTTGCGCTCGGCGGTGGGAGAGGAAATCTCGATCAGATCCCGGACGGATTTGATGATGGTCTTCGGCACAATGCCGTGGGCCTTGTTGTAGGCATCCTGAATGTCCCGGCGGCGGGCGGTCTCGTCCATGGCGGCGCGCATGGCAGGGGTCACCGTGTCCGCGTACATGATGACCTTGCCTTCGGCGTTACGCGCGGCCCGGCCGATGGTCTGAATCAGGCTGGTTTCGCTGCGGAGAAACCCTTCCTTGTCCGCGTCCAGAATGGCAACCAAACTGACCTCCGGCAGATCCAGGCCTTCCCGAAGCAGGTTGATGCCCACCAGCACGTCGAATTTCGCCATCCGCAGATCCCGAATGATCTCCATCCGCTCCATGGCGCCGATGTCCGAGTGCATGTAGCGCACCTTGATGCCTGCCTTTTGCAGATAAACCGTCAGGTCCTCCGCCATCTTTTTGGTGAGGGTGGTCACCAGCACCCGCTCGTTTTTGGCGGTGCAGGCGTTGATCTCCCCGATCAGGTCGTCGATCTGCCCTTCGATGGGACGAACCTCCACCTCCGGGTCCAGCAGTCCCGTGGGGCGGATCACCTGCTCCACCGTCTGCCCGGAACGGGTGCGCTCGTACTCGCCGGGAGTCGCCGAAACATAGATAACCTGGTTGATCTTCTGATCGAATTCCGTAAAATTCAGCGGGCGGTTGTCATAGGCCGAAGGCAGGCGGAAGCCGTAATTCACCAACGCGTCCTTCCGGCTCCGGTCCCCGGCGTACATGGCCCGGCACTGGGGCAAGGTCACATGGCTCTCGTCTATGAACATAAGGAAATCCTTCGGGAAGTAATCCAGCAGCGTGGTGGGCGGCGTGCCCGGCGCCCGGCCCTGAATTACCCGGGAATAGTTCTCAATGCCGTTGCAGAAGCCGATCTCCGTCAGCATTTCCAGATCATAGGCCGTCCGCTGGGCGATGCGCTGGGCTTCGATGAGCTTGTCGTGGGCCCGGAACCAGGCCACCTGCTCGTCGCATTCCCGCTGAATCTCCAGCATGGCCCGCTGCAGCTTCTCCTTGGAGGCCACATAGTGGCTGGCGGGATAGATGGCAACGTGGTCCACATACCGTTCCGCAATACCGGACACGGCGTTGATCTCGCTGATCCGATCCACCTCGTCCCCGAAGAATTCCACCCGGATGGCCCTGCCCGACCAGTAGGCAGGGTAGATTTCCAGGGTGTCTCCCCGAAGACGGAACTTGTTTCGGGAGAAGTCCAGGTCGTTGCGCTCATAGCGGATTTCGGCCAGCTTTTTCAGTACGCTGTCCAGCGGGTACTCCTGTCCAACCCGCAGGGAGATGACCATGCTCTTATAGTCGATAGGGTCGCCCAGACCGTACAGACAGCTCACCGAGGAAACCACAATCACGTCCCGCCGCTCAAACAGCGCCGAGGTGGCCGAGTGGCGCAGACGGTCGATCTCCTCGTTGACGGAGGCGTCCTTTTCAATGTAGGTATCGGTGTGGGCGATATACGCCTCCGGCTGGTAGTAATCGTAGTAGGAAATGAAGTATTCCACCGCATTTTCCGGGAAAAACTCCCGGAATTCCGAGCAGAGCTGGGCTGCCAGGGTCTTGTTGTGTGCCAGCACCAGGGTGGGGCGGTTGACCTTCTCAATCACCGACGCCATGGTGAAGGTCTTGCCGGAGCCGGTAACGCCCAGCAGGGTCTGCTCCCGCAGTCCCCAGTTTACGCCGTTCGCCAGCGCCTCGATGGCCTCCGGCTGGTCGCCGGAGGGCTTATACTCCGATACCAGTTTGAATCTGTCCATAGTAACTCCCCTCATCCAATCGATAGCCTGACTGTGCCATGGAGACATAGTCCCCGTCCGCCACCACGATGTGATCCGCCAGCTGAATCTCCACCGCATTCAGCGCCATCGCCACCCGCCGGGTGGTCTGCACATCCTCGTTGGAGGGCACGGCAATGCCGCTGGGGTGGTTGTGCGCCAGAACCACGGTGGTAGCATTGGCCCCCAGCGCCGTCTCCACGATTTTCCGCACGGAAATTCCCGTGGAATTGACGCTCCCCTGCCCCACTTCCTTGCAGCAGAGCACCTTGCACTTGGCGTCCAGGCACAGCAGAAACACCGTCTCCACCTTTCGTCCGAAGAAAAACGGCACCAGATACTCCCCGCAGGCCTGCACCGTAGGCAGAATTTTTTCTTTGGTGGTGCGATCCACCTGGTAGTACCGCGCCACTTCGTTGATCAGGCTCAGCAGCAGCGCCGACTGGTCTCCCACGCCCCTGACCTTTTTCAGTTCCTCAACCGGCGCTTCCAGCACCTGATACAGACTTCCGAAGTGCTCCAGCAGAGCGTGGGCGATGGGATTGGTGTCCTGCCGGGGTACGCTGAAAAACAGCAGCAGCTCCAAAACCTGAATATCCGTGAAGCTCTCCAGGCCCTGCTCAAGAAAGCGCTGCTTCAGCCGCTGGCGGTGGCCATCGTGAATCGACATTAATTTCACCTCACAAGTTCTTTTCCCTTGCTATTTCGTCCCGTTTCCGCTAGAATGAGGGGAGAGAAATCCGTCGAATCCCGCCGGGAAAGTTTTCACCCATTCTGCGCATGATAGGACTGCTAGGAGGATCGTCATGGAAGAAAAGATAGACTGTCTGGGAATGCTGGACCTGATGGTCCAACCCGGTTTCTGCGTCCGGAACAACGAAATCATCAAGGTTAACCAAGCCGCCGAGCGCCTGTTTCTCACGCCGGGCGGCGATGTCCGGCCCCTTCTTCTCACCGGCGCCGAGGAATATGCCGCCTTCACGGAGGGGTGTCTGTATCTGTCGCTGAACATTTCCTCCCGGAGCTGCGGCGCCTCCGTTACCAGGGTGGACGGGATGGATGTGTTTCTGCTGGAACAGGATTCCGATGTCCGGGAGCTGCGTTCCATGGCGCTGGCCGCCCGGGAGCTTCGGGAGCCGCTGACCAATGTGATGATCACCGCCGACCGGCTGTTCCCCCTTTCCGCCCAGGAGGACGACCCCCAGCTGAAGAAGCAGGTCGCCCGGCTGAACCGGGGACTGTATCAGATGCTCCGGATCATCGGCAACATGTCCGATGCGGAACGCTGCGCCGCCGTCTCCCGGCAGGAGACGCTGGAGCTGGCCGGGCTCTTCGCGGAAGTATTTGAAAAGGCGGAAACTCTCATTGCCCACACGGGGCTCACCCTGACCTACAAGGGGCTTTCCCAGCCGGTGTACGGTCTGGCCGACGGGGAGCAGCTGGAACGGGCAGTTTTGAACATTCTGTCCAACGCCATCAAATTCACGCCCAGCGGCGGAACCATTACCGCAGAGCTGACCCGGAAGGGGCAGATGCTCTGTCTCAGTGTCCGGGACAGCGGCTCCGGTATCGCGGAAAACGTCCGCAGCAGCGTGTTTTCCCGGTACCTCCGTCAGCCCGCTCTGGAAGACAGCCGGTACGGCATCGGCCTGGGCATGGTGCTCATCCGCACCGCCGCCGCCAATCACGGCGGCGCGGTGCTCATCGACCAGCCGGAGGGCACGGGCACCCGGATCACCATGACCCTGTCCATCCGGCAGAGCAAGGAGACGGTGCTCCGCTCCAACATACTCCGGGTGGATTACGCCGGAGAACGGGATCACGGGCTGATCGAGCTGTCCGACTGCCTCCCGGCGGAGCTGTACGAATAATCTCTCCCGCCCGGCCTGGGAAAGCAGGCCGGGCAATTTTTTACAGATAGGCTTTGAGGTACTGGCCCGTATAGCTTTCGGGAACCTGGGCCACTTCCTCGGGCGTTCCCGCGGCAACCACCGTTCCGCCGCCGTCGCCGCCCTCCGGGCCGAGATCGATCAGATAATCCGCCGTTTTGATGACATCCAGATTGTGTTCAATGACGAGAACAGTGTTTCCGGCGTCCACCAGGCGCTGGAGCACCTCAATGAGCTTGTGTACGTCGGCGGAATGCAGGCCGGTGGTGGGCTCGTCCAGAATATAGATGGTCTTGCCGGTGGAGACCCGGGCAAGCTCCGTCGCCAGCTTCACCCGCTGGGCTTCGCCGCCGGACAGGGTGGTGCTGGACTGCCCCAGCTTTACATAGCCCAGGCCAACCTCCACCAGGGTCTGGGCTTTTCTGCGGATTTTCGGCAGATTTTCAAAGAAATCCACCGCTTCCTCCGCCGTCATGTCCAGCACCTGGGCGATGTTCTTCCCTTTGTACTGCACCTCCAGCGTCTCCCGGTTGTACCGGGCGCCGTGGCAGACCTCGCAGGGAACGTAGACATCCGCCAGGAAGTGCATCTCGATTTTCACCAGGCCGTCGCCGCTGCAGGCCTCGCACCGGCCGCCCTTGACGTTGAAGCTGAACCGTCCCGGGCCGTAGCCCCGGATTTTTGCGTCGTTTGTGGAGGCGAACAGGTCCCGGATGTCGTTGAACAGGCCGGTGTAGGTTGCGGGATTGCTTCGGGGCGTTCTGCCGATGGGGCTTTGGTCAATATCAATCACCTTATCCAGGTTCTCCATGCCCTCGATGCCGTCGCAGGCCCCCGGGCGGGTGCGGGCGTGATTCAGCTTGGCAAGCAAAGTCTTGTTCAGCACCTCGTTGACCAGGCTGGACTTGCCGGAGCCGGACACGCCGGTGACGCAGACCAAGGTTCCCAGGGGGATATCCACGTCGATGTTTTTCAGATTATTCTCCCGGGCGCCCTTGATACGCAGGAATTCACCGTTTCCTGCCCGCCGGGAGGTGGGAACCGGGATTTTTTTCACGCCGGAGAGGTACTGCCCCGTTACGGAACGGGGACAGCCGATGATATCCTCCAGCGTGCCCGCCGCCACGATTTCACCGCCGTGGCTGCCGGCGCCGGGGCCAACGTCTACAATATAGTCGGCGGCCCGCATGGTATCCTCGTCGTGCTCCACCACGATCAGGGTGTTGCCCAGATCCCGCAGATGCTTCAAGGTGCCAAGCAGCTTGTCGTTGTCCCGCTGGTGCAGGCCGATGGAGGGCTCGTCCAGAATATACAATACCCCCATGAGAGACGAGCCGATCTGGGTTGCCAGCCGGATGCGCTGGCTTTCGCCGCCGGAGAGGGTTCCGGCGGAACGGGCGAGGGTCAGATACCCAAGGCCCACGTCCATGAGAAACTGGAGCCGGGACTTGATTTCCTTGACAATCTGCTCGGCCACCACCGCCAGATTGCCCTCCAGACGGAGGTTCTTCATAAATTCCAGCTCGTCCCGGATGCTCATGCGGCAGAAGTCCATGATGCCGAGGCCGCCGACCGTGACCGCCCGGGCGATTTCCGACAGCCGGTCGCCGTGACACTGGGGGCAGGGGGAGGTGGCCATGCAGGTCTCCAGCTCCTTCCGGGCGGCGTCGGACTGGGTCTCCCGGAAGCGGCGGGAGATGTTGTTGAGGATGCCCTCAAAGGGCTGCTCCAGCACGCCCATGCCGTTGCCCCGGTTGTAGGTCATGCGCAGCTTTTCCCCCTTGGTGCCGTAGAGAATCACGTCCATCACGTCCTCCGGCAGATCCTTCACCGGGGTCGTCAGGGAAAAATGGTATTTCTGGGCCAGCGCCTCAAAATACATCCGGAAAACGGAATCCGTCCTGGCGCTCTGCCAGCCGGAGGCCTGAATCGCCCCATCGAAAATGGACTTATTCTTGTCCGGAATCACCAGATCCGCGTCGGCCACAAGCTGGAAGCCCAGGCCGGTGCAGCAGGGGCAGGCGCCCGCCGGGTTGTTGAAGGAGAACATTCTCGGCTCCAGCTCCGTCAGGCTGATGCCGCAGTCCTCGCAGGCATAGTTCTGGGAAAAGC
>CAMAKJ010000007.1 GCA_945836055.1 uncultured Clostridia bacterium
TCCCACAGACTTCACCAGAGGTAACTCTATGAAAACTTTACGACTGTCCGCGCTGGACGCGGAAACCCCTTTCATTGCTGCGGAACTGATTCGCCGGGGGGAGCTGGTGGCGATTCCCACGGAGACTGTCTACGGCTTGGGCGCCAACGGTCTGGACGAGACTGCTGTGGCAAAAATCTTCGAGGCCAAGGGACGTCCCCAGGATAACCCCCTGATTCTGCACATCTGCGGATCGGAGCAGATGGCGCTGTTCTGCCATGACATCCCGGAGATCGCCTATACGCTGGCAGAGACATTCTGGCCCGGCCCGCTGACCATGGTGCTGCCCGCTCGGGACTGCGTGCCCAGGCGAACCACCGGCGGCTTAAGCACCGTCGCCGTCCGCTGCCCGGACAACGCCGTGACCCGGGAGATTATCCGCCTGGCGGGGGTGCCCATCGCCGCTCCCTCCGCCAACCTTTCCGGTAAGCCCTCTACCACCACTGCCGAACACGTCCTGCACGATCACGACGGTAAAATTGCCGCCGTGGTGGACGGCGGGGCCTGCCGGGTGGGGGTGGAGTCCACCATCGTGGACTTAACGGAGGATCGTCCCCGGCTGCTGCGCCCCGGCGGAATCACCCCGGAACAGCTGACCGCCGTGCTGGGGGATCTGGTGATTGATAAAGCCGTTACCGCCCAGATTGACAAGGACGCCGTGGTGAAGGCCCCCGGCATGAAGTACCGCCACTACGCCCCGGCGGAGCCGGTTACAATCGTCTCCGGCAGCCGGGAGAAGGCCGCCGCCTACATCCGCCGCCACTTCACCCCTGGCGACCGGGTGCTGTGCTTCGAGGAGGAGCTGCCCCTGTACGCCGGGTGCAATCCCCTTGCCTACGGCCGGGAGGCGGATGTCAACACTCTTTCCGCCGGACTGTTTTCCGCCCTGCGGGAGCTGGACGACCCGAAGATTCATCAGGTTTACGCCCGCTGCCCGGTGGGCGGCGGCGTGGCATACGCCGTGCAGAACCGGCTGAAAAAGGCCGCGGCCTTCCACATTGTGGACGCGGAGGCAGAGGTATGATTCTGGGCATCACCGGGGGCACCGGCTGCGGCAAAACCACCCTGCTGAACGTTTTGCGGGAGCAGGGCGCGCTGGTGCTGGACTGCGACGAAATCTACCACGACCTGCTCACCCGGGACGCTTCCCTGCTTTCTGCCATTGAAGCGCGGTTTCCCGGAACGGTGGAGGCAGGGCAGCTGCGGCGAAAAAAGCTGGGCGCTCTGGTGTTTTCCGACAGAAACGCCCTGCTGGATTTGAACAGAATCACCCACGCCGCCGTGAAACGGGAGGTGCTCCGCCGCTTGGAGCCAAAGCCCAAACTGGCCGCTATCGACGCCATCGCCCTGTTTGAGGGGGGGCTGGCGGAGCTGTGCGACGTGACCGTTGCCGTCACCGCACCGTTGGACGACCGGGTGCGCCGTCTCATACGCCGGGACGGCATCTCCGAGGACTACGCCCGCAGCCGGATCACCGCCCAGCCGGGAGAGGACTGGTTCCGGGAGAAGTGCGGCTATGTTCTGGACAATAGGGGAACGGCGTCGGAATTTCGGGAAAAATGCCTTGCGTTTTTGCGGGAAACCGGTATAATGAATTCCGGGAAGAAGCCTGAGCGGCGGAAGCTAAAGTGCAGCATCCACCCGCTTTCCACCCTGGGCGGCTATAAATACGTTGTCGTCTGCTCCCGCTATGAAGACAAGTGGCTTCTCAGCCGCCACAAGCGGCGGGACACCTGGGAGACCCAGGGCGGGCACATCGAGCCGGGGGAGACGCCCCTGGAGGCCGCCCGGCGGGAGCTGTATGAGGAAAGCGGCGTCCGGGACGCGGAGTTGTACCCGGTCTGCGACTACCGTGGCTTCGATTCCCAAAGCGCCGCCAACGGCATAGTGTTTTACGCGGCTGTCCGCCAGCTGGAGCCTCTGCCGGAAAGCGAAATGAAGGAAGTGCGCCTCTTTTCCGCACTGCCGGAGAATCTGACCTACCCAAATGTTACGCCCCGCCTGCTGGCGGAAGCGTACAAACAAAGAAACATAGGAGGATGCAATATGACCACAGAAGAACTCCGCGACGCCCTGCTGGCGTCGCCCAAAAACGGCTACACCCGTCTGACCGACGCCCAGCGCGGCGAGATGGAAGACTATGTGAAGCGCTACATGGCGTTCATGGACGCATGCAAGACTGAACGGGAGGCCACCGCCTGGGCCGTCCGGGAGGCGGAAAAGCTGGGCTACAAGCCCTTTGTCCCCGGAATGGACGCCAAGCCCGGCGACAAGATTTACTACAACAACCGGGACAAATCCATTGCCCTGGCCGTTGTCGGCAAACGCCCCCTGAGCGAGGGCGCCAACATCTGCGCCGCCCACGTGGATTCTCCCCGGCTGGACATCAAGCCCAACCCCCTGTACGAGGATTCCGAGATCGGCTATTTCAAGACCCAGTACTACGGCGGCATTAAAAAGTACCAGTGGGCGACCATTCCTCTGGCGCTCCACGGCGTGGTGTACCGGAAGGACGGCACGGTAGTCACCGTCACCATCGGCGAGGATAGCACCGACCCGGTGCTGATGGTTTCCGACCTGCTGCCCCACCTGGCGGCGGATCAGATGCAGAAGCCTGCCGCCAAGATCATCGAGGGCGAGCAGCTGAATGTGATTCTGGGCTCCGAGCCTCTGGCGGGCGAGGGCGCCGACCTGGTAAAGCTGCACCTGATGCAGCTGCTGAACGAAAAGTACGGCATGGTGGAGAGCGACTTCCTCTCTGCCGAGCTGGTGGTGGTTCCCGCCGGCCGGAGCCGGGAGGCGGGCCTGGACCGCAGCCTTATCAGCGCCTATGGCCACGACGACCGGGTGTGCGCCTACGCAGAGCTGGATGCGCTGTTCGCCCTGGATGTGCCGGAGAAGACCGCCGTTTGCATCCTGGCGGACAAGGAGGAAATCGGCTCCATCGGCATTTCCGGCATGAAGAGCCGCTATTTTGAGCACTTTATGGGAACCCTGTGCGATGCCCAGAACGTCAAGCTGGCAGACTGCTTCGCCAACTCCTTCTGCCTGTCCGCCGACGTTTGCAACGCCTACGATCCCAACTGGCCGGAGACCTGCGACAAGCGGAACAACGGCCTGCTGAACTACGGCGTGGCCATCTGCAAGTACAACGGCTCACGGGGCAAGGGCAGCGCCTCCGACGCCTCCGCCGAGGCCATGGGACACGTCCGCACCACTCTGGATAACGCGGGTGTCATCTGGCAGGTTGCCACCCTGGGTAAGGTGGATCAGGGCGGCGGCGGCACCGTGGCGGCTTATATGGCTAACCGGAACATCGTTACCGTGGATGCCGGCGTGCCAGTTATCAGCATGCACGCGCCCTTTGAGCTGGTTGCCAAGCTGGACTGCTATGAGACCATGCTGGCCTGCAAGGCCATTTACCTGGCGTAATTTCCACAGGCTCCCTCGCAAGAGGGAGCCTGAAGTGTTTTTCCCTTGACGCAGCAGCCGGAATGTGGTATACTGTCCCCAATTTCATAGGACAGTTCGTGACCATCCTGTCGGTAAACAAAACTAGGGATTTTTCGATGGGCGCTCTGCGCCCGTTTTTTGTTGGGCGTGGTCTGGGACTGCGCCCATTATTCGTTAGGAGGAAGTTTTATGTCCAAGAATACCCGGTTTCTCACCCACGCCGCCATTATCGCGGCGCTGTATGCCGTGCTGACCCATCTGCAGAATCTCATTCTCCCAGGCTCCGCCACCTGGGCCATTCAGATGCGCCTGTCGGAGGCGCTGTGCGTGCTGGCCTTTTTCACCCCTGCGGCGATCCCCGGGCTTACGGTGGGGTGCCTGGCGTTCAACATCACCTATGCCGCCGCCCTGCCGCTGGATTTTCTGGTGGGGAGTCTCGCGACGCTGGCGGCGGCCTGGGGCATGTGGCTGACCCGGAAGGTCGTGGTAAAGGGCTATCCGCTGATTGGAATGCTGATGCCGGCGGCAGCCAACGCGGCGCTGGTGGGCTGGGAGCTGACGGTGTACATCGGCGGCGGCTTCCTGATTAACGCCCTGTACGTCGCGCTGGGAGAGCTGGCGGTTCTGCTGACGGCCGGCTCGGCGCTATACTATGCCATCCGAAAGCGGCATCTGGACACAAAGCTGTTTGAAAGGTAAACGGCGACTCACCGCTTGTTTTTTGGGGAAAACTGTGGTAGAATGCCCGGCGAAGGAAGTGTAAGTATGCTTGATTTTCAGCGACCCCAATTATCTCAGAAAGAGGAATACGACCGCATTCTGTTCGCCTGCCCGCCTCGGGGCTGCGAGTACTCCTTTGCCAACCTCTACCTCTGGGGCATGCAGCAGCTGGTATTTACCCGGGGCTGCGCGGCCTTTTTCTCCCATTTTAACGGACGAAGCGTGTACCCCTATCCCATCGGCCCCGGCGACAGGCGAGGCGTGATTGAAGACATCCTTCTCGATGCCCGGCAGCGGGGGATTCCCTGCCGCATCGTCAGCATGACGGACGCTGACCGGGCGGAGCTGGAAGCGTGGTTCCCCGATCGGTTTCTGTTCCGAACCGACCGGGACAGCTTCGACTACGTGTACGCCATGGATGACCTGGCCGACCTGAAGGGACGCAGGTTCCAGAAAAAACGGAACCACGTCAACCGCTTCCGGGCGGAGCATCCGAATTTTGAATTTCAGACGCTGGATTGTGCCAACATGGGGCTTGTCCAGCACATGGTGAACGACTGGTACCGCAATCGGATCCGGGAGGATTCGGCAGGAGACTATATGCTGGAAAACATCGCCATGTCCCGGGCGTTCCGGCACTATGTGGGCCTGCACATGGAGGGAGCGGCGCTTCTGGACGGCGGCGAAGTGATTGCCGTGACCATGGGCTCCCGGATGGGGAAGGACACCTTCGACATCCATTTCGAAAAAGCCCGGGAGGACGTGGAGGGGGCCTACGCCGCCGTCAACTGCGAGTTTGCCCGGTATCTGCGGCTGAAATATCCTGAAGTTCGCTGGCTGAACCGGGAGGACGACGTGGGGCTGGAGGGGCTGCGCAAGGCCAAGCTGTCCTACAACCCCGATCACATGATTCCCAAGTACTGGGCGTACCTGGCGGAGGACTTCCATGGTGATTGACTGCCCGGAGCGGACCGAGCCGCTGAAAGAACTGTGGCAGCTGGCCTTCGGGGATTCGGAAGCCTTTGTAAACCGTTTTTTTGCCGACGCCTACTCTCCCCGGCGCTGCCGGTGCGCATGGGAGGACGGACGCCTCGCAGCCGCCCTTTACTGGTTTGACGCGGAATTCGCCGGGCAGAAATTTGCCTACCTCTACGCTGTCGCGACCCACCCGAATTTCCGGCACCGGGGCGTATGCCGCGCCCTGATGGCGGACACGCTGGACTGCCTGACGGCCCGGGGCTATGACGGGGCGCTGCTGATGCCACAGAGCGGTGCATTGCGGGAGATGTACGCCCGCATGGGCTTCCGGGACTGCTGTACGGTGTCGGAGTTTACCTGTGAGGCAGAAGAGGCAGTACCTGTCCGCAAAATCACGGCATCGGAATTTGCCCGCCTGCGCCGGGAGTATCTGCCCCCGGACGGGGCGATTCAGGAGGGGGCAAACCTTTCTTACCTGGAAGGCTACGCCTGCTTCTATGCAGGGGACGACTTTCTCCTGACTGCCGCATGGGAGGAAGACTGCCTTGTGGGAGCGGAGCTGCTGGGCAATGCGGCCGCCGCGCCGGGAATCCTGGGGGCGCTGGGGTTTCCCCGGGGACGCTTCCGCACGCCGGGCGGGGATCTGCCCGGCGCTATGTTCCGTCCGCTGCGGGAGAATGTCAAAGCCCCGGGATACTTTGGACTGGTGTTCGAATGAAAAAATGCTCCGAAAGTTGGCATCTTTCGGGGCATTTTTATCGATTTGGCAAGATACACATGGATTCTTCCGAAAAAATGACAGGAATCGTCTTTCTGCGAATTGACGGGTCAGCCGCCGGATGATATACTGATACCGTAAATTCCCGAACCCTTATGACTGACGGATCAGTGGAGCACCACATGGAGTAAGGGCATATTTTCCCGGGCGTATTTCCGCCCGCTGCCGACCGTCTGGGCACACTTTCCCGATTCATGGGTAAGTGCGCCCTTTTTTGTTTCCATCAAGGAGGTAACATAAGTGAAAAAAGTCGGAATCGTCATGGGCAGTGACAGCGATCTGCCTATCCTGCGCAAAACCATGGACACCCTGGCATCCCTGGGTATTCCCTACGAGTGCCACATCTATTCCGCCCACCGCACCCCCCTGGAGGCGCGGGATTTTGCCGCTTCCGCACGGGAAAAGGGCTTCGGCGTCATCATCGCCGCTGCCGGTATGGCGGCCCATCTCGCCGGCGCCATTGCTGCCAATACTACCCTGCCTGTAATCGGCATTCCCTGCAAGGGTCCCTGTCTCGACGGCATTGACGCCCTCCTTTCTACGGTTATGATGCCCTCCGGAATTCCGGTGGCCACCGTAGCTGTCAACGGAGGCGTGAATGCCGCTTTGCTGTCTGCCCAGATTCTGGCGGTGGAGGACGCGGCTCTCGCCGCGAAGCTGGACGCCAAGCGGGCCGCCGACGCGGCCAAGGTGCTGGAAAAGGATGCCGCCCTCCAGGCGGAACTGAAATAAGGAGGAAACCGGACATGGGTGGCTTCTTTGGGGCAATTTCCCGCAAAAACTGTATTTACGATGTCTTTTTCGGCACGGACTATCACTCCCACCTGGGCACCCGTCGGGCGGGCCTGACGTTCTATGACCCGGAAAAGGGCTTCCAGCGGCAGATCCACAGCATTGAAAATACCCCCTTCCGCACCAAGTTTGACGGCGATATGGCAAAGTTCAGCGGAAACGCGGGCATCGGCTGCATTTCCGACACCGACCCCCAGCCCCTGCTGGTGCGCTCCCATCTGGGACTGTTTGCCATCTCCACCGTGGGTATCATCAACAACGCGGAGCAGCTGGTGGCGGAAACCTTCTCCGGCCCGGGACATCAGTTCATGGCCATGTCCTCCGGCAAGGTGAACACCACAGAGCTTACCGCCGCCCTCATCAACCAGCGCGGCTCCCTGGTGGAGGGCATTCGCCATGCCCAGCAGGTCATTGACGGCTCCTGCACCATCCTGCTGCTCACCGCCGACGCCATCATCGCCGCCCGGGACCGTCTGGGACGGCTGCCGGTGCTGGTGGGTAAGAGCGACGACGGCTTCTGCGTCTCCTTCGAGTCCTTTGCCTACCACAAGCTGGGCTATCAGGACCATTACGAGCTTGGCCCCGGGGAGATTGTGAAGATCACGGCCCAGGGCGTGGAGCAGCTTGCCGCCCCCGGCGACAAAATGAAAATCTGCGCCTTCCTGTGGACGTACTACGGCTACCCCAACTCCAATTATGAGGGCAGAAACGTGGAGGTCATGCGTTACCGCAACGGTGAGATCATGGCCCAGACGGAAATGGAAAACGGCACCATGCCGGATGTGGACTTTGTGGCGGGCGTGCCGGACTCCGGCCTGCCCCATGCCATCGGCTACGCCAACCAGTCCCACAAGCCCTTCGCCCGTCCCTTTGTCAAATACACCCCAACCTGGCCCCGTTCCTTTACCCCCGCCAATCAGGAAATGCGCAATCTGGTGGCGAAAATGAAGCAGATTCCCGTACCTGAGCTGATTCAGGACAAGAAGCTGCTGTTCGTGGACGATTCCATCGTCCGGGGCACCCAGCTGCGGGAGACGGTGGAATTCCTGTACAAAAACGGCGCGAAGGAAGTGCACATGCGCTCCGCCTGCCCGCCCATCATGTACGGCTGCAAATACCTGAATTTCTCCCGCTCCAATTCCGAAATGGAGCTGATTGCCCGGAAAACCGTCCAGAATCTGGAGGGTGACGAGGGACAGAAGCACCTGGACGAGTATGCCGACGGCACCACGCAGCGCGGCAAATGTATGCTCAAGGCCATCTGCGAGGAAATGGGCTTTGACTCCCTGGGCTATCAGTCCCTGGACGGCCTTTTGGAGGCCATCGGCCTGGAGAAGGACAAGGTCTGTACTTACTGCTGGAACGGCAAAGAATAAACAGCGGGATTTCCCCAATCACACCGACTTCTAAAAAAGGAGCTGTATCTTTATGGATCACCAGAATTCTCAGTCCGCCAGCTATGCCGCGGCGGGCGTTGACATCACCGCCGGCTACAAGGCTGTGGAGCTGATGAAGACCCACATTGCCCGTACCCGCAACGCCGGCTGCCTGGATGATGTGGGCGGCTTCGGCGGCTGCTTCGGCTTGCCCGTTGCCGGGATGGAGGAGCCGGTGCTGGTTTCCGGTACCGACGGCTGCGGCACCAAGGTCAAGCTGGCCATCCTCATGGACAAGCACGACACCATCGGCATCGACGCCGTGGCCATGTGCGTCAACGACATTATCTGCGTAGGCGCAAAGCCCCTGTTTTTCCTGGATTATATCGCCTGCGGCAAGAATATCCCCGAAAAAATCGCGGAAATTGTGGGCGGCGTGGCGGAAGGCTGCGTCCAGTCCGGCGCGGCGCTCATCGGCGGCGAAACCGCTGAGCACCCCGGCCTGATGCCCGCGGAGGACTACGACCTGGCGGGCTTCGCCGTGGGCATTGTGGACAAGAAGAAAATTCTGGACAAGACCAGAATGGCGGAGGGCGACGCGGTCATTGCCCTGGCCTCCTCCGGCATCCACTCCAACGGCTTCAGCCTGATCCGCAAGGTGTTCCATATCGACGAGAACCCTGCCGAGATCTATGAGCCCTGCGAGGCGCTGGGGGGCAAGACCATCGCCGAAACCCTGCTGACCCCCACCAAAATTTACGTCAAGTCCGTTCTGGCGCTGCTGGAACAAGTGGATGTGAAGGGCATCAGCCATATCACCGGCGGCGGCTTCTACGAGAACATTCCCCGTTCCATCCCCGACGGTTTGTGCGCCAAGATTGACAAGAAGGCCGTCAAGGTGCTGCCCATCTTCGATCTGATTGCCAAGACCGGCAATATCCCGGAGCGGGACATGTTCAATACCTACAACATGGGCGTGGGCATGACCGTGGTGGTGCCCGAGGCCCAGGCGGAAACGGCTTTGGAAATTCTGAGAGAGCACGACGAGGACGCCTATGTGATCGGTAAAATTGTGAAAAACCAGGAAGAAAAGGTGATTCTGGCGTGAAAACCAAAATTGCGGTTTTCGTCTCCGGCGGCGGCACCAATTTACAGGCGCTGATCGACGCCCAGGGAAAGACCCTGGTCAGCGGCGAAATCGTGCTGGTGGTGTCCAACAACCCCGGAGCCTATGCCCTGGAGCGGGCGAAGAAGGCGGGCATCGACACCGCCCTGGTGACAAAGCGGGAATGCGGCTCCCAGGCGGCGTTTGAGGCGAAGCTGAAGGAAATCCTTGCGTCCCACGGTATCCAGCTGATTGTCCTGGCGGGCTTTATGACAATTCTGTCGGCGGATTTTACCGCCAGCTACCCCCGGCGCATCCTGAACGTCCACCCCAGCCTGATCCCCAGCTTCTGCGGCGAGGGCTTCTACGGCCTGCGGGTGCATGAGGCGGCGCTTTCCTACGGCGTAAAGGTCACCGGCGCCACGGTGCACTTTGTCAACGAAATCCCCGACGGCGGCGAGATCATCGCCCAGAGGGCAGTGTATATTGAACCCGGCGACACCCCGGAAACGCTGCAGCGCCGGGTGATGGAGCAGGCGGAATGGGTGCTGCTGCCCCAGGCAGCGGAGCAGGTCTGCGCGGAATTGCAGAAATAAGTTCATGACTTTGGGGCATGACACCGCCCTACGAATGGAGAATCACTATGAATGTCTATGAAACCAAAACCATGGCGGAGCTTTTGTCCGGCAACCCTTATCCCGGCCGGGGCATTGTGCTGGGCGTGACTCCCGACGGCAAAAAGGCCATGGCGGCCTACTTCATCATGGGCCGCAGCGTCAACTCCCGGAACCGTGTCTTTGTGGAGGAGCCGGACGGCATCCGCACCGAGGCCTTCGACCCCAGCAAAATGGTGGATCCTAGCCTGATTATCTACCATCCCGTCCGGGAGGTTGGCCAGGGGCTGATCGTCACCAACGGCGACCAGACCGATACCATCTGGGAGTACCTCGCCAAAGGCGAGAGCTGGGAAGCCGCTCTGCGCACCCGGAAATTCGAGCACGACGGCCCCAACTGGACGCCCCGCATCTCCGGCCTGCAGGCGATGGACGGCAGCTATAAAATGTCCATCCTCAAGTCTGCCGACCCCGAGGGCAGTGCCTGCGCCCGGTATTTCTACGAATACCCCGCTACCCCCGGCCTGGGTCATTTCCTGCACACTTACGTTACCGACGGCAATCCCGTGATCCCCACCTTCCAGGGTGAGCCGGAGCGGGTTGTGATTCCCAATGACATCGACGAGTTCACCCGGGAGCTGTGGGAAAACCTCAATCCCGACAACAAGATTTCCCTGTTCGTCCGCTGCACCGACCTGAAAACCCGGAAGTGCCAGCAGCGCATTCTGAACAAACACGTATGACGGGAAATGCTGAATGCAAAATGCGGAATGCTGAATGAAGGTGTCCGCTTCGCGGAGGAATTCAATTCGGTATTTTCAGCATTTCCGAAGGAAATGCCGCAATTTTGCGTTTAGCATTCAGCATTTTGCATTTTGTCCCCCCATTTTCACCATTCGGAGGTATCATCATGAACAGCTTTGAACTGAAATACGGCTGCAACCCCAATCAGAAGCCCGCGCGGATTTTTATGGCGGACGGCTCCGACCTGCCGCTGACCATCCTCAACGGCCGCCCTGGCTATATTAACTTCCTGGATGCCCTGAACTCCTGGCAGCTGGTCAAGGAGCTGAAGGAGGCTACCGGTCTGGTGGCCGTGACCTCCTTTAAGCACGTTTCCCCCACCTCCGCCGCTGTGGGCAAGCCCCTGAGCGACACCCTGAAGAAGGCCTGCTTCGTGGACGACGTGCCCGGGCTGGATGACAGCCCCCTTGCCTGCGCCTACGCCCGCGCCCGGGGCACCGACCGGATGTGCTCCTTCGGCGACTGGGTGGCCCTGTCCGATGTGTGCGACGTGACCACCGCCAAGCTCATCGCCCGGGAGGTTTCCGACGGCGTCATCGCCCCCGGCTACACCGATGAGGCCCTGGCCATTCTGAAGACCAAGCGCAAGGGCGGCTACAATGTGGTGGCCATTGACCCCAACTACGTCCCCGCCGAGCAGGAGACGAAACAGGTTTTTGGCATCACCTTCCAGCAGGGCCGGAACAACTTCAAAATCGGCGAACACCTGCTGCAAAACATCGTCACCAAGAACAAAGACCTGTCGGAATCTGCCAAAATCGACCTGATTGTAGCGCTGATTACCCTGAAATACACCCAGTCCAACTCCGTGTGCTTTGCCTATGACGGTCAGGCCGTGGGCGTAGGCGCGGGGCAGCAGTCCCGGATTCACTGCACCCGTCTGGCCGGCTCCAAGGCCGATACCTTCTTCCTGCGCCAGCATCCCAAGACCCTGAGCCTGCCCTTCCGCGCCGACCTGAGCCGCCCCAACCGGGACAACGTCATTGACGGCTACATCAACGGCAACGAGGAGGATGTCTGCGCCGACGGCATCTGGCAGAACTACTTTACCCGCCGGCCCGACCGGCTGACCGCGGAAGACAAGCGGGAATTCCTCGCTCAATTTGACGGCGTGGCCCTGGGCTCCGACGCCTTCTTCCCCTTCTCCGACAACATCAAGCGGGCCAGAGCCTCCGGCGTCAAGTACATCGCCCAGCCTGGCGGCTCCATTCGGGACGACCTGGTTATCGAAGAGTGCGACAAAAACGGTATGGTCATGGCGTTTACCGGCATGAGACTGTTCCACCATTAAATTCAAGATACAGAGATAGAAGATACGAGATACAAGATATTCTCCTGTTGAGGGATTTTCATGTCAAAAGATAGCATTATCAAGCAAAAAAGCATGGAGTTTGCCAAGCGTATCGTTTTTTTGTACCAGTATCTCTGCCGGGACAAGCATGAGTATGTTATGTCGAAACAGGTCCTGCGCAGCGGAACAAGTATTGGAGCAAACGTTGCGGAAGCGATTTACGGGAGCAGCCGCAGGGATTTTTCCGCGAAGCTTCAAATCGCCAGGAAAGAGACTGCCGAAACCCTGTACTGGCTGGAACTCCTCCACGAATGTGCCTACCTGCCAGATAAGCCCTATTCATCAATCTATGCCGACTGTGAGGAAATACATGCATTGCTGACAGCCGCCATAAAAACCTGCGAGGAATAAACAGCCCTATCTTGTATCTTCTATCTTGTATCTCCTATCTAAACGAAAGAGGTGCTTACCATGAAACTACTGGTCGTCGGCGGCGGCGGACGGGAACATGCCATTATCCGCTGCCTGAAAAAGAACCCCGCTGTGGAGGTCATTTACGCCCTCCCCGGCAACGGCGGCATTGCCGCGGATGCGGTGTGCGTGCCCATCGGGGCGACGGACATTGACAAAATCGCCGCGTTCGCCGTGGAAAACAAAATCGATTATGCCGTTGTGGCGCCGGACGATCCTCTGGTCTTGGGCTGTGTGGACGCGCTGGAGGCCAAGGGGATCCCCTGCTTCGGCCCTCGGGCGAATGCCGCCATTATTGAAGGCAGCAAGGTCTTCTCCAAGAACCTGATGAAGAAATACGGCATCCCCACCGCCCGGTATGAAGTCTTTGACGACATGGACGCGGCCCTTTCCTATCTGGACACTGCCCCCATCCCCACCGTCATCAAGGCCGACGGCCTGGCCCTGGGCAAGGGCGTGATTATTGCCAATACCCGGGAGGAGGCAAAAACCGCCGTCCGGGACATGATGCAGGGCCACATCTTCGGGAAATCCGGCGACCACATCGTCATCGAGGAATTCCTCACCGGCCCCGAGGTCTCCGTGCTGTCCTTCACCGACGGCAAGGTGGTCAAGCCCATGGTGTCCTCCATGGATCACAAGCGGGCAGGGGACGGCGACACTGGCCTGAACACCGGCGGCATGGGCACCGTTGCGCCCAATCCCTACTACACCCAGGAGGTGGCGAAACAGTGCATGGAAGAAATCTTCCTGCCCACCATCGCCGCCATGAACGCCGAGGGGCGGACCTTCAAGGGCTGTCTGTACTTTGGCCTGATGATTACCCCCGACGGCCCCAAGGTTATCGAGTACAACTGCCGCTTCGGCGACCCGGAGACCCAGGTGGTGCTGCCCCTGCTGGAAAGCGACCTGCTGACCATCATGCGCTCCTGCACCAACGGCACTCTCGCGGATACCGAAGTCAAGTTCTCCCACCGCCACGCCTGCTGCGTTATCACCGCGTCTCAAGGCTACCCCGTCAGCTACAAAAAGGGCTTCCCCATTACCATGACGGAGGAAGCCGCCGCCCACACCTATGTGGCGGGGGCGAAGCTGGAAGACGGCAGGCTCCTGACCTCCGGCGGCCGGGTCACCGGCACCACCGCCGTGGCGGATTCTCTGGAGGAGGCCATCCGGGAAGCCTACCGGATTTCCCACGGCGTTCAATTTGAAAATGCCTACCGCAGAAGTGACATCGGCGCCCGCGCTCTGGCGGCGAGAAAGGATAAGTAATGGTCTACCGCATTTTTGTTGAGAAAAAGAAGGGCCTGGACAATGAGGCCAGGGGCCTGCTCAGCGAAGCCCGGAACCTTCTGGGCATCTCCGGGCTGG
The DNA here is from genome assembly GCA_945836055.1 of uncultured Clostridia bacterium. Taxonomy (GTDB): domain Bacteria; phylum Bacillota; class Clostridia; order Oscillospirales; family Oscillospiraceae; genus Faecousia. Next base: position 13,793 of record CAMAKJ010000007.1, read on the forward strand.
AAAACGTCCGCCTGTTCAACCGATACGACGCGGAAAAGATTACGGCAGAACAGTTTGACTACGCCGTGAAAACCGTGTTCTCCGAGCCCCAGCTGGATACTGCCTCCGCCCAAATCGATCTGCCCGGCGCGTATGTGTTTGCCGTGGAGCCGCTGCCCGGTCAGTTTGACCAGCGAGCCGACTCCGCTGCCCAGTGTATCCAGATCATTGCCCAGGGCGAGCGGCCTCTGATCCGCTCCGCGAAAGTCTACGCACTGTACGGCAAACTTTCCCAGGCCGACATTGCCGCCATCAAGCACCATGTCATCAACGCCGTGGAAAGCCGGGAGGCCTCTCTGGAAAAGCCCGAGACCCTGTCCGCCCACTATGCCGCCCCGGAAACCGTAGCCACCGTTACCGGCTTCACCGCGCTGGACGAGCAGGGACTGTCCGACCTGCTGGAAAGCTTGGGCCTGGCTATGGATCTGGACGATCTGAAATTCCTGCAGGCTTACTTCCGGGAGCAGGAGCACCGTGACCCCACCATCACCGAAATCCGGGTGGTGGACACCTACTGGTCCGACCACTGCCGCCATACCACCTTCTCCACCCACATCGACAACGTGAAAATCGACGATCCTGCCGTTCAGGCCGGCTACGAGGATTACCTTGCCGCCCGGGTGGCGGTCTACGGCGAAGAAAAAGCCGCGATGCGCCCCCAGACCCTGATGGACATTGCCACCATCGGCGCCAAGTACCTGAAAAAGCGGGGCTTGCTCCCGGAGCTGGACGAGAGCGAGGAGATCAACGCCTGCTCGATCCATGTGGACGCCGAGGTCAACGGTGAAAAACAGGACTGGCTGCTGATGTTCAAGAACGAGACCCACAACCATCCCACGGAAATCGAGCCCTTCGGCGGCGCGGCCACCTGCATCGGCGGCTGCATCCGGGATCCCCTGTCCGGCCGTGCCTATGTCCACCAGGCCATGCGGGTCACCGGCGCGGCTGACCCCCGGAAGCCCCTGAACGAGACGCTTCCCGGCAAGCTGCCCCAGCGGAAGCTGTGCCAGACCGCCGCGGCGGGCTACTCCTCCTACGGCAACCAGATCGGCCTTGCCACCGGTCATGTAGCCGAGCTGTATCACGACGGATTTGTAGCCAAGCGCCTGGAATGCGGCGCGGTGGTTGCCGCCGCACCCGCGGAAAATGTCCGCCGGGAATGCCCCGCCCCTGGTGACGTGGTCATCCTGCTGGGCGGCCGCACCGGCCGGGACGGCATCGGCGGCGCTACCGGCTCCTCCAAGAGCCATAACCTCAAGTCCCTGACCACCATGGCCTCCGAGGTGCAGAAGGGCAACGCCCCCGAGGAGCGGAAGATTCAGCGGCTGTTCCGCCGCAGTGAGGTTACCCGGCTCATCAAGCGTTGCAACGACTTTGGCGCCGGCGGCGTGTCCGTTGCCATCGGTGAGCTGGCCGACGGCCTGCGGATCGACCTGGACGCGGTGCGGAAGAAGTATGAGGGCCTGGACGGCACCGAGCTTGCCATTTCCGAATCCCAGGAGCGGATGGCTGTCGTCGTGGCTCCCGAGGATGCGGACGCCTTCATTGCCGCCGCCCAGTCTGAGAACCTGGAAGCCTACCGGGTTGCCGTGGTCACCGAGGAGCCCCGGATGGTCATGACCTGGAAGGGCAATACCATTGCCGACCTGTCCCGGGATTTCCTGAACACCAACGGTGCGGTGAAGCACACCGCCGTACAGGTGGACAAGTGCGACCGCCCCATGGTGCCGGTGGAATCCAGCCTGAAGGAGATTGCCGCCAACCTGAAATTCGCCTCCCAGCGGGGACTTGTGGAGCGTTTCGACTCCACCATCGGCGCCGGCTCCCTGCTGATGCCCTTCGGCGGCAAAAACCAGTCCACCCCCGCCCAGGCCATGGCCGCGCTGCTGCCGGTGCTGCCGGGGCAGTCCACCGACCAGGGCAGTGTGATGGCCTGGGGCTGTGACCCCGACTGGCTCAGCGCCGACCCCTATACCGGCGCCAAGGCCAGCGTGATTTCCTCCATGGCGAAAATTGTAGCCGCCGGCGGGGACTACAAAAAGGCTTATCTGACCCTCCAGGAGTTCTTTGAGAAGCTCCGGGACGACTCCCGCCGCTGGGGCAAGCCCTTCCAGGCGCTGTTGGGCGCGCTGAATGCCCAGCTGGGTCTGAACGCGGCTGCCATCGGCGGCAAGGATTCCATGTCCGGTTCCTTTATGGACAAGGATGTGCCGCCCACGCTTGTTTCCTTCGCCATCGCTCCCATCAAGGCCGGGGAAGTGATTTCCACCGAATTCAAGGAGCCGGGGCACCCTGTCTACCGCTTCGGCGGGTGCAGCCTGTCCAATTACGACGGCTGGAAAACCAGCTGGGAAACCTTCCACGCCCTGTGCCAGGCCGGCAAGGTCAGGGCCGCCTGGGCCGAGGAGGGCGGCGGCACCGCCGAGGCTGTCATGAAGATGTCCTTTGGCAATTCCATCGGTTTTGCCTCCGCTCCCGGCGCGGGACTGAACTACGGCCCCGGCTACGGCTGCATCGTCGCCGAACTGACGGAAAAGTGCGCTGTTGACTGCGCCGAGCTGATCGGCTGCACCACCGCTGAAGCAAGCATCGCCTACGGCCACGAGACCGTCTCCATCGACGAGCTGTACAAGCTGAACACGGCGGTCCTGGAGGACGTATATCCCACCCAGGCGGCCGCCCCCGCCGGGGAGATGCCCACCTTCTCCGGCAAGTACACCCACCGGGTGGCTCCCGCCGTGAAGGTGGCAAAGCCCCGGGTGCTGTTCCCCGTGTTCCCCGGTACGAACTGCGAGTATGACTCCGCCAGGGCCGTGATGGCTGCCGGAGCGGAAGCCGATATTGCGGTAATCCGGAACCTGACCGCCGACGACGTGGCCCGCAGCGTGGAGGAAGTGGCGGAAAAGATTCAAAACAGCCAGATGATCTTCATTCCCGGCGGCTTCTCCGGCGGCGACGAGCCTGACGGCTCCGCGAAATTCATCACCGCCTTCTTCCGCAACCCGGCGGTGAAGGAGCAGGTAATGCGGCTGCTGCAGGAGCGGGACGGCCTGATGTGCGGTATCTGCAACGGCTTCCAGGCCCTCATCAAGCTGGGCCTGGTGCCCTACGGCGAGATTCGGGATACGGACGAAAGCTGCCCCACCCTGACCTTCAACACCATTGCCCGGCACCAGAGCCGTATCGTCCACACCCGGATCGCCTCCAATAAGTCCCCCTGGCTGAGCCTTACCAACGTGGGCGACGTGTACAACGTGCCCATTTCCCACGGCGAGGGCCGGTTCTACGCCAGCGAGGAACTGGCGCTGCAGCTTGCCGCCAACGGGCAGATCGCCACCCAGTATGTGGATCTGGAGGGCAATCCTACCATGGACACCGCCTTCAACCCCAACGGCTCCCTGTTCGCCATCGAGGGCATCACCTCTCCCGACGGCCGTGTCTTCGGCAAGATGGGTCACAGCGAGCGCATCGGCAAGAGTCTGTACCGGAATGTTCCCGGCGAATACAATATCCGCATGTTTGAAGCTGCGGTGAAGTATTTCAAATAAACCACAATAAGCCCTCCGGACGACCCGGAGGGCTTTTTTGTGCGCAAAATCCCCCAACCGGTGATGGTTGGGGGATTGCGGCTTATTTCACATACTCAATGACCACGCGGCGGTTGGGTTCGACACCGGTGGAGTGGGTGGTGATGTTGTCCATGTCCTGCAGAGCGGCGTGAATGACGTGACGCTCGTAGGCATTCATGGGCTCCAGGGTGGTGCGGCGGCGGGCCTTCAGCACCTGCTGGGCCTTCTTCCGGGCGTAGCGGCGCAGGCTGTCCTCCCGCTTCTCCCGGTAGCACTCGGCGTCCACATTGATGCGGATGTGGCCTTCCACGCCCCGGTTCACGGTGTAGTTGGCCAGATGCTGGATGGCGTCCAGGGTATCTCCCCGGCGGCCGATCAGGTAGCCCAGATCGTCGCCCACCAGATCCACCTTGTATGTACCGTCCGCTTCCTTCCGGCAGTGGGGTACAGCCTTGGAATCCATGTGCTCCAGCAGTCCCTTGATAAAGACTTCAATCTTTTCCTCCACGGAACCGGGCTCCGCGGGGGCATAGGTCTTGGGAGCGGCAGGCACCTTGGAAGCGGCGGGCTTCGGCTCTCTGGGGGCTTTGGGGGCGCGGGGCGCCTTGGGCTCCTGCTTGGGGGCGGCGGGCTTTTCACTCTTGGGTGGCTCTGCTTTGGGAGCTTCCTGCTTGGGTTCCGCCTGCTTGGGTGCATCCGGCTTCTTCACCGGCGCGGCAGGGGCCTTGGGCTTGGAGCGGGAGGCGCTGCCCAGTGCGCTCTTAGGGGCCTCCTGCTTTTCCGGAACGGGATCGGGAGCCTCGTAGGTCACCTGCACCTTGGCGGGCTGCACGCCGAAGCCCAGGAACCCGGACTTGGCCTGCTGCAGTACCGTGACAGACACGCTGTCCCGGTCCAGCCCCAACTGGTTCAGCGCGGACGCAATGGCGAGATCAATGGTCTTGCCGGTGGTAACAATCGACTTTTCCATGGCTTATTCCTCCGTTGACTTGGGCGCATAGCGATTGGGATCGTAGCTGCGGCCCTTGCAGTAGGGACGGTCGGGAATGCCGGACAGGGGGGCGTTCTCCTCGGAGGTCTCCTCCACCTGAATGCCCTTGCGGGCGGCGTATTCCTTCGCCGCAGCGGCTTTGGCGGCCTGCTGCTGATCCCGCTGCTGCTTTTCCAGCTTCTTCTTGCTGGTATTTGCGGTAATGCCGTCGGGATTGGCGGCACGGCGCTCGGCGCGGACGCGCTCCTTCTCGGCTTCGATGCGATCCTGCTCCATGGCCTTCTGCAGCCGCACAGCGTCCTCCGCATCATAAATCTTGCGGTAGTGGTTGGTCATGATGGGGTCGGCAATCATTCTCACCACACCGCCGACGAACCAGTACAGGGACAGGCCGGCAGCCACGGTGAAGCCGATCCACAGAGACATCAGGGGCATCATCCACATCATCATCTTCATGGACTGGTTCTGCTGGGAATTCTTGGCGGTCTCCTTGTCCTGAACGCCGTTCTGATCGGTGACGACGGAGTCGTTGGTCTTCTGGCTGACCCACATCTGCAGCAGCTGGCAGCCGGCGGAGCTCAGCGCGACGAGAAACGCGCCAATGTGCGCCCAGTCCCACACCCATGTGGAAGAGAAGACGTTGAACTGGGGAACCGCGCCCAGGTTGATACCCAGGAAATCAAAATTGATACCGGCCAGCACTGTCTCGCTGATACCGGGAATGGCGGCTCGCAGTTCCTCGGTGAACTGGGGAATCAGCTGCGCCGCAACCACCTGCTCATAGGCGGCGTTGGCGCTGAACATATCCGGGGCGGCCGCTTTGATGACATTCACGATCTGCTGGGCAGTCTCGGCGGACTCCATCAGAATGTAGGTGATGGGCTGCCGGATGACGGCAAACAGAGGGAACAGAATCAGCATGGGTATCATGCTCCACAGGCAGCCGCCGCCCATGGAGACGCCCTCTTTCTGATATAGCTCCTGCAGCGCCTGATTCTGGCGCTGGGGATCGTCAGCATACTTGCTCTGAAGCGCCTGCACCTGGGGCGTCAGGCGGGACATCTTCATCATGCTCTTCTTGGACTTGGCGTTGATGGGGGTCAGCACCAGCTGCACCGCAATGGCGAAGAGAATCATGGCGACGCCGTAGTTATCCGTCAGATGATACAGCACCGACAGAAGCCAGCCGAAGGGTACGGTGACGATGTCGGATAAATGGAATGCGAGAAACATTGCCTTTCCTCCTTTGAGTGTTCGGGTCGGCTCAAAGGGAATCCTTTGAGTCCCCATCGGTCAAGGTACGGGATCGTAAATATCCCCATGGTAGAAGGGGTTGCATCGAAGAAGCCGCTTCAGGGCGAGCCAGCCGCCCCTGACAATCCCGTACTTGCTGATGGCTTCATAGGCATAAGCGGAACAGGTGGGGCGAAACCGGCACCGGGCGGGAAACGCCGGGGAAATATAGCGCTGATAAAACCGAATCAGGGAGAGAAAAATCGTTTTCATAGTCTTTCATTCTGCGCCGGGGGCGTTTCGCTTCGGGTTTGCCGAAGCAGCCCGGCTTTTTTGGCGAGGTTCAGGTAACTGGCCGTCAGTTTGTCAAAAGGCGCGTCCACGGCTTTGGACCGCGCCACCACCACAATGTCCCACCCGGGCTTGAAGGCCGCCTCGTTCAGACGGTAAACCTCCCGGATGCGCCGGCGGGTTCGGTTGCGGATGTGGGCCTTGCCCAGCTTTTTGCTGACGGTAATGCCCACCCGGTTCCCGTCTGTCCGGTTCTTCCGGGCGTAGAGCACCAGCAGACCGTCGGCAACGCCGGAGGTGTGGTACAGACGCCTGAAAATGTGGTTGAGCTTCAGACTGGTTGAGAATTTCATAGTGTTTCCTCGCTAAAAAGGGAGCGGGGCGAATGTTCCATTCACCCCGCTGTAGCTCCCGTTTCGCTTTTAAGCGCTCAATTCCGCTTTTGTCAGCCACGGACGCGCATCAGGCGGACAGAACCTTGCGGCCCTTCGCACGACGGCGGGCCAGAACCTTGCGGCCGTTGGAAGTTGCCATTCTCTGACGGAAACCGTGAACCATGGAGCGATGACGCTTGCTGGGCTGGTAGGTACGCTTCATTATAAATACACCTCCTGTCGAAATACAATATGCTCAACAGCCATTTCTGGCCGCAGCAACACAAACTCAGACCGATACTACGGTCATACCCGTTCATTATAACCGAAGAAACGGATTTGGTCAATCTTTTTTTCGCTTTTTGTTACCCGATTTTCAGATTCCGCCCGGTAAATGTACCGTCCAGCTTGGACATCGCCCGGTCGTATTCCGGGGATCCGGGCTCTTAAGGGGTGGGCTGGTAGTTGTTTCGGCCGGCAATGGAGCTGACGCAGGCGGGGATTACGGTCAGCTGACCCAGGGTCACGTTCCCGGAGGTGTCCCGGATGACCTCCTGCTGTACCAGGGCCGTGTCATAGTCCTGAGGATATCCGTTGCCGCCGAAGCTGAAGTTGCCCAGGGAGTAGAGAATGACGCCGCCGTTGTAGGTTTCGATGGGCTGCAGGACATGGGGGTGGGTGCCGAAGACAATGTCCGCTCCGGCGTCAATGGCGGCGTGGGCGAAGTCCTGCTGCACGTCCGTGGGCTGGTATGTACCCTCAACGCCCCAGTGGGGCGCCACCACAATCAGATCCACGCCCTGACTGCGCATGGCCGTGACCTGGGACACCATATCCTCCGTATCCAGATAGTAATACGCCGCCCCGTACAGGCCGATGGTCAGACCGTTTTGGGTGGTGACCACGGTGGCGCTGTCCCGCTCCACATAGGGAACGCCCGCCGCTTCAAGGGCGGCTCTGGTGGAGACGTAACCGCTCTGACCATAGTCCATGGCGTGGTTATTGGCGAGGGTCACGGCTTCCACGGAGTTGTCCGTGAGGATGCTCACATAAGCGGTGGGGCCGCGGAAGACGTAGCGTTTTGACACGGGGTTTCCCGTGTCGCACAGGGCGCCTTCCAGATTCACCATGGTGAACTCGTCGTTTTCAAAATACTCAATGACGTTGGAAAAGGGGTAGGCGTAGTCCTCGCCTACGGTTTTGATGAAGCCGTAGCCTGTGTAATAGTTGGCGGGACTGCTGCCCAGGGTACAGTCCCCGGCGAAGGTCAGCAGAAAATGCTCCTCCGGGGGATCGGTTTCGGGGGGCTGGGTTTCGGTGGGAAGTGGCTCCGTCTCAGTGGGCACAGTGGGTGCCGCGGTGGTTTCCGGAAGGGGTTCGGTTTCCGGCGCGCTTTTGGCGCAGCCTGCCAGAAGGAGCCCCGCCAACAGAACCGGCAGGATTTTTGTACTGTATTTCTTCATAAAACCCTGCCTTTCTTTCAATCAGGCGTTTTCCTGGGCCCGCTTCTTCATCAGATTGCGCATACGGGCGGCGTGATCCAGCTCCCGCTTGCGGATGCGCAGGCTCTTGGGGGTGCATTCCAGCAGCTCGTCGTCCGCCAGGAACTCCAGGCACTGCTCCAGAGAGAAAACCCGGGGCGGGGTCAGACGGAGGGCTTCGTCGGAACCGGCGGCGCGCATGTTGGTCAGCTGCTTGCGCTTGCAGACGTTGACGGTCATGTCCTCGTTGCGGCTGCAGATACCCACGACCATGCCCGCGTAGACGGGAACGCCGGGGCCGATGAACAGGCTGCCCCGCTCCTGAGCGGCGGCCAGGCCGTAGGCCACGGACTCGCCGGTTTCAAAGGCTACCAGAGAGCCCACCTGACGGCGCTCAATCTCGCCCTTCATGGGGGCGTAGGAATCCAGCACCGAGGACATGATGCCCTCGCCCCGGGTGTCGGTGAGAAATTCGTTGCGGTAGCCGAAGAGACCCCGGGAGGGAACCAGGAACTCCAGACGGTAGCGGCTGCCCATGGGGGTCATGCCCAGCAGGTCGCCCTTGCGCTTGCCCATTTTCTCGATGACCGCGCCCATGCACTCCTCGGGCACGTCGGCGACCATCCGCTCGATAGGCTCGCACACCTTGCCGTCGATGACCTTGGTCAGCACCCGGGGGGTGGACACGGAGAACTCGTAGCCCTCCCGGCGCATGGTCTCCATGAGGATGGACAGGTGCATTTCGCCCCGGCCCGCCACGTTGAAGGCATCGGTGCCCTGCTCGGTGACGTGGAGGGACACATCCTTGAGAAGCTCCTTTTCCAGCCGGTCCCGCAGGTTCCGGGAGGTGACGAACTTGCCCTCCTTGCCGGCGAAGGGGGAATCGTTGACGGCGAAGGTCATTTCAATGGTGGGATCGGAAATCTTCACAAAGGGCAGGGGCTCCACGCATTCCGGCGCGCACAGAGTACGGCCGATGGTGATATCCGCCATGCCGGACAGGGCTACGATCTCGCCGGCGTGGGCCTCGGGAATGGGGTTCTTGCTCAGACCGTCGAACTCGTACAGCGCCACCACCTTGCCCTTGGTCTTGACCTCGGGGTCGTGGTAGTCGCAGATGGTGACCTCCTGGTTGACCTTGATGGTGCCCCGCTCCACACGGCCCACGGCGATACGGCCAACGTAGTCATTGTAGTCGATGGAGGAAACCAGCAGCTGCAGCGGCGCTGCGTCATCGCCGCCGGGGGCGGGAATATAGCCCACGATGGTCTCAAACAGGGGGGTCAGGTCAGTGCCCACCTCGTCGGGGCCGTAGGAAGCGGTGCCCTGACGGCCGGAGCAGAACACGGTGGGGCTGTTGAACTGCTCGTCGGTGGCGTTCAAATCCAGCAGCAGCTCCAGCACCTCGTCCATGACCTCGTGAATACGGGCGTCGGGCTTGTCCACCTTGTTGACGGCTACGATGACCTTGTGGCCCAGCTCCAGGGCCTTCTGAAGAACGAACCGTGTCTGGGGCATGGGGCCTTCGGCGGCGTCCACCAGCAGGATGACGCCGTTGACCATTTTTAAGATACGCTCCACCTCGCCGCCGAAGTCGGCGTGACCCGGGGTGTCCACAATGTTGATTTTGTAGTCCTTATAGTGCACGGAGGTATTCTTCGCCAGAATGGTGATGCCCCGCTCCCGCTCCAGGTCGCCGGAGTCCATCACCCGCTCCACGGTGGCCTGATTCTCCCGGTAGATACCGCCCTGCTTCAGCATTTCGTCCACCAGGGTGGTCTTGCCGTGGTCGACGTGGGCGATGATGGCAATGTTGCGAATTTTGTCCTGAGATACCATATAAAATAATCTCCTTTTTGAAGTTGAATCACACAAACTCTCAATTGTAGAATATAGCACATTGCCGAAATAAATGCAATAATTTTGTTGAATTTTACGAATAAATTTTGCATTTCCCCGGGGATTCGGCGAAAAAAACGCCGCGGCATCGCCGCGGCGCTTGCGTGTCTGTTTGGAGAATCAGTAATTCTCTGCGTGAACCTCGAAATAGCTCTTGGGATGGGCGCAGGTGGGGCAGATTTCGGGGGCCTTGGTGCCGACCACGATGTGGCCGCAGTTGCGGCACTCCCAGACCTTGACCTCGCTCTTCTCAAAGACCTGGGCGGTTTCCACATTGTGAAGCAGGGCCCGGTAGCGCTCTTCATGGTGCTTCTCGATGGCGGCGACCATGCGGAACTTGGCAGCCAGCGCCTGGAAGCCCTCTTCCTCGGCGGTCTTGGCGAAGCCCTCGTACATGTCCGTCCACTCGTAGTTCTCGCCCTCGGCAGCGGCAAGCAGGTTGGCGGCGGTGTCGCCGATGCCCTCCAGCTCCTTGAACCAGAGCTTCGCGTGCTCTTTTTCGTTGTCGGCGGTCTTCAGGAACAGAGCGGCAATCTGCTCGTAGCCTTCCTTCTTCGCCTTGGACGCAAAGTAAGTATACTTGTTTCTCGCCTGGGACTCGCCGGCAAAGGCAGCCTCCAGATTCTTCTCGGTTTGGGTACCGGCATATTGATTAGCCATGGGACATTACCTCCTGAACGGATAATCGGCAAAACGCCGTCTTACTCATTTTACCAGTTTTTGCGAAAAAAACAAGGGAGGTTTTCAAAGTTTCTGACGGAAAACCGGAAATTCTCTATGTATGGACTAAGCCGTTTCCCCAAACAACTCGTCCAGCGTGGCGAAGCGGTAGCCCTCCTCCTCCCACTTGGACAGCAGTTCGTCCAGAATTTCGGCGTTGGTTTTGGAGGTGGAGTGGAGCAGCACCACCGCGCCGGAATGGGTGCGGGGCAGCAGCTTGGCAAAGGCCTGCTCCCTGGTCGGCTGGGAATCGTTGTTCCAGTCCACATAGGCCAGGCTCCAGAACACCGTTTTGTACCCAAGCTGCTGGGCCATTTTCAGGTTTTCTTCGCTGTAGATGCCCTGGGGCGGGCGGTAGTATTTGGGTAAATCCTCCCCCACCGTGTCCCGATACAACGTCTCCAGATCCTTCAGCTCTTTGGAAAAGGCGTCGAAGTCCGCCAGCTTGCTCATGTCGTAGTGGTGCATGGTGTGGTTGCCCACGGTGTGCCCGTCACGAACCATCCGCCGTACCAGGTCGGCGTTCTTCTCAATGTAGTTACCCACCAGAAAAAAGGCGGCCTTGACGTTGTGCTTTTGCAGGGTGCCCAGAATTTTCTCCGTACAGCCGTTTTCGTAGCCCGCGTCGAAGGTCAGATACAGCACCTTCCGGGAGGTATCGCCGATGTAGGCGGCGTCGTACTTTTTCAGCTGGTCAATGCCCGCGTTGCCCACCGGCGGCGCGCCCTCCTGCCGGAAGCTCAGCCCCCAGGAGCCGGTGGGCAGGGCGCTGCCGGAGAATACCCCGAAGGCCGTGACCGCCGCGGCGGTCAGCGCCGCCAGCAGAATGACAAGATCCCGTTTCCGCATGAAAACATCCCCTTCCTGGGACATCCTATGCCCGGAGAAGGGGATGTATGCGTTTGTCCGGAAATGCTGAATGCAAAATGCGAAATGCTGAATGAGCCCCGGGAAAGGAAGCGCGAATTCAGCATTCAGCATTTTTATTGCCCGCCGTGGAGGTATTTATAGTCCCAGTCCAGGTCGAAGAGCTTGTTTCCCTTTTCCATAGGGCAGCCGGTGTACAGGTCATCCGCCAGCTCCCGGAGCACCTCCGCCGGTTCCAGACACTCGATGTAGAAATCCGGCAGAGCCGTCTCGCCCAGCTTCGCGCCCAGAATGGCGCCCGCTACCGCGCCTACGGCGGCGCTGCGCCCGGAATGGTTTACCGCCGTAATCATGGCGCTGTCGAAGTCCCCGCCGCTGCTGAGGCAGGCGTATACCGCTCCCGCCAGTACCTGGGGAGCGCTGTCGCAGCCAAGGTGCTCCATGGCGTCCACGGGACTGACATTGGGGGAGTCCGCGTAGGTGAAGGCCCGGCGGATCAGGGTGGCGATTTCAAAGGCCTGACTGTACTGGTGGGCAAACTGGTTTTTCATGGTCTCCACCGCTTCCGCTACCAGCTTTTTCAGGGGAAGCCGGGGCTGACGAATCAGACGGCTGATGATATGGGTCAGCACCACCCCGGACAGAAACGCGGAAGGATTGCCGTGGGTCAGCGCCACAGCCTCCGCGCCCAGCAGGTCAATTTCCTGCTGATCTGTGCGGTCCTCGTGGAAAAACAGCCCTACGCCGATGGCGGTGGTGATGCCCCCGGGGCCGTCGAAATTGTTGACGGGGGTTTCGGGGGTGCCCGGACGGGGCTTGTCCAGGGTGTCCAGCATCCGGGTGTCCATGCACCGGCGGCGGCACAGCTCCGGCTTGCGCAGCAGCCAGCAGTAGTTCCTTGTTGGACGCCCCCAGGGGCGCTGGGACGCTGCCCACTCCCGGCTGCTCATGCCGATATATTTGATGAAGGGGGCCATTTTGCCCACCATCTGCCCCCGGGTCAGGCCGAAGAGCAGACCGTTGCAGGTGAAGGCCGCCAGCTGGGTGTAGGAGGTGACATCGGCGTAGCCATTGACCAGGTCGTAGCCCAGCAGGCCGTTGGGGCCGTAGTCCTCCTGAATTTCCTGCCAGCTGCGGTTGTCCACGGTGTAGCCCATGGCGTCGCCCACCGCCAGGCCCAGCAGGCAGCCGCGGTAGGTTGACTGCGAAACGGCCATGCGTGTCCCTCCTTCACCATCGGATTCTGCTTTCATTATATCCCCCGCCATCGGAAAAGGCAAGGAAAATCTGCGGCCGCGCCGTCCGGATACGACGAACCGGACCGGCACCCGCAAGGGAGTACCGGCCCGGATTTGTAATGGATACGATTAACGACTGGTGTGCGCGTTCTTCCGGGGCGGAAGCTGGTCCTCATGGAGGACAACACCGTTCCTCTCCAGAACTGCCTGCAGCGCCCGGACATCCAGTTCGGGAAAATCCCGGCCCATGGCCGCAGCGGTGCCCGCGGCCTGCCCGGTGACGGCGCAGCAGGGGATTACCCGCATAATGTCCCACATCGGCTCCGTAACGGAGGTGCAGCGCCCCGCGCAGACCAGGTTGGGAACATCCGCGGAATACAGGCTGGAGAAGGGCACCTCATAAACCGGGCCGCGTTTGCGCCAGTCGGACACCATCCCCACGGAATCCGCAAAACGGCGGTGCACATCCTCCTCGGACAGATCATATTCGCCGGCAATTCTCCGGGTCATCCGAACCTGGGGGATGGAGGCAATGGCCGTCGGAACGATGGAGGCGTCCCCGGCCCGGCGTTTTTGAATGTCCCGGAGGATGGACGCGTGGGCGCAGACCATCATGTCCGTCACATCATCCCGGTCCAGACCGTCGAATCTCCGCTCAGTCAGCGGAACCGGCTTCTTGCCGGGGGCCCAGTCCTCGGAGGGAACGTCGGAAAAGCCCAGCGTGTTGAGCGTGCAGCTCCCTTGCCCGAGGGAATAGTACCAGGAAGCCAGCGCGTTTCCCTGGGAATTCACGGCGGTGGGGGCGCCCGCCAGGTGAGCGATGCACGCGTCACCCGTCGCGTCCACAACGGTATCCGCGTGAATCGCCTGACGTCCGGAGATACTCTCCACGACCACCGTGTCAATTCTGTGCCCGGTTTTGGTTACCGCCACGGCGTAGCATCCGTAGCGCAGCTTCACGCCTTCCTTCAAAAGCAGCTGCTCCGCCAGAATGGCAAACAGGCTGGGGTTGTACCGAACCCGGAAACGCGGGTCCTTCTCCGTCCTGTTTGCGCCGTCGGTGCTGTCCAGCCAGTTCGCCGGATATTCCGCTTCCGCGCCCATGGAAATGGACAGCCGCAGCAGCTCCTCCGCGATGCCGAAGGACACCTGCCGGCCCATACCGTCACAGAGGGGCAGGTAAAATGTCACCAGCCCGGCGGTTCCCAGGCCGCCCAGCAGGTACTGCTTTTCCAGCAAAGTGACCTGCCTGCCCATCCGGGCCGCGGCCAGGGCAGCCGAAATCCCGGCAAATCCGCCGCCGCAAACCAGGACGTCACAGCGCTCAGCGCAATCCTTCATAGCGTCAGATTCTCGCCACGCCGGAAGCCCGGGCCGCCTCGGCCACGGCCTTGGCCACGGCGGGGCCGACTCTGGGATCGAAGGCGGCGGGGATGATGTAGTTTTCGTTCAGCTCCTCGTCGGAAATGAGGCCGGCCAGGGCGTTGGCGGCGGCAATCTTCATCTCTTCGTTGATGTCGGAGGCACGCACGTCAAAGGCACCCCGGAAAATGCCGGGGAAGGCCAGCACGTTGTTGATCTGGTTGGGGTAGTCGCTGCGGCCGGTGGAGACCACCTTCGCGCCGCCTGCCTTGGCCTCGTCCGGGAAGATTTCCGGGGTGGGGTTGGCGCAGGCGAAGAGGATGGCATCCTTGTTCATGGCCTGAACCATTTCCTTCGTCACCATGCCGGGGGCGGAAACGCCGATGAACACGTCGGCGCCCACCAGCATGTCCGCCAGGGAACCGGCCTTGTGCTCCAGGTTGGTGACCTGAGCCATCTCTTCCTTGATCCAGTTCAGGCCCTCACGGCCGGCGTAGATCGCGCCCTTCCGGTCGCACATGGTGATGTTTTGGAAGCCGGAGGACAGCAGCAGCTTGACGATGGCGATGGCGGCGGCGCCGGCGCCGGAGGTGACGATCTTCACGTCCTCCTTCTTCTTACCCACCACCTTCAGCGCGTTGGTCAGGCCCGCCAGGGTGATGACGGCGGTGCCGTGCTGGT
>CAMAKJ010000008.1 GCA_945836055.1 uncultured Clostridia bacterium
GTCTGCACGAACAACACCGGGACATCACGCAGCTTTCAGCATTTATTGCAAACCGTACCATTCCGCCCATCTCCACGCGTCTGGAAATCCTCCCCACCGAAAAACCGGTTCTGGTGATTCATGTCCCCCGGAGCCGAACAGTTGTAGCCTCCTCCAACGGAAAACTGCAGCGCCGCAGACTGAAGGCAGACGGAACCCCGGAAAATATTCCCATGTATCCCTACGAGATCAGTTCCAGACTCAGCGAACTGTCCTTGCTGGATTTTTCTGCCCAGCCGGTTCCCAATGCAACCTATCAGGATCTGGACCCTCTGGAGCGGGAACGCCTGCGCAAAATCATCCGTACCTACAATGGAGAAAAGACGCTTTTGGAATTGCCGGATGAGGATCTGGACAAGGCATTGCAGCTGGTGGTTACCGTAGGCGAGGAACTGATTCCCACCTACACCGGCATCCTACTGCTGGGAAAAAGCGATCGTCTGCGGGAAGTGATGCCCACAGCCGAATCCGCATTTATCATGATGCAGGGTTCTTCCGTTACGGCGAATGAATCTTTTTTCCTTCCCCTGTTGGCGGCAGCGGAGAAGATGATCGACTTTGTATCCGCGCGAAACCCGGAGCGTGAAATGGAAATGGGACTGTTCCGCATCTCCATTCCGGAATTTGATCACCGTGCAGTGCGGGAGGCAATCGTTAATGCCTTTGCCCACCGGGACTATACCCGTCTTGGCAGAGTGCTCCTGAAAATGGATGCCGACGGTCTTACCATCAGCAACCCCGGCGGTTTCATTGAAGGCGTCACCTTCCGCAACATTCTAAATGTGGAACCCCACGGCAGAAATCCTGTTCTGGCAGATGCCCTGAAACGAATCGGTCTTGCCGAGCGTTCCGGTCGGGGTGTGGATCGGATTTTTGAAGGCTCTCTGCGCTTTGGACGGGATTTGCCGGACTATTCCGAAAGCACGCCAACAACCGTAAAGCTGTTTATTCCCAGAGGGCTGCCGGATGAGCATATCATTTCTCTCATTACTGAGGAGCAGCAGCGCACCGGAGAAGCGATGCCTGTGAATTCTTTGCTGGTACTCAACGCTTTGAAGCAGAATCGGAGAATGTCTCTGAATGAAATTCTGGATGTCTGTAATATTCCCGAGGCGAAACTGAAAGCCACGCTGGAACGGCTCCATGAGGCCGGAATGGTGGAAGCCGTCGGCAGTGGAAAAGGCCGCGCCTATGTGCTCAGCGCGAAATCCTACAAGAATCCTGTCCAGTATGTCAGACAGACGGATATCGACGCACTGAGATACAAAGAACTCATTATGAAGCTGGCAAAAACAAAGCGAGTGATCACGCGCAAAGATGTGGTAGAACTCCTTCATGTTTCCGGGCCTCAGGCATACCGCCTTCTGAAAAAACTGGAAGACGAGGGCAGTTTGCGCTGTGAAGGTACGACAAGAAACGCACAGTACCATATCGTCTAGGGAGAAGACTATGAACGCAGTTATTTATGCACGATACTCCTCTGATAACCAGCGTGAAGAATCCATTGAGGGTCAGCTGCGCGAGTGTCTAAGCTATGCAGAGAAAAACAATCTGAAAATTGTAAATCATTATATCGACAGAGCTTTTTCTGCCCGCACCGATGATCGCCCTGCATTTCGCCAGATGATTCAGGAAAGTGAGAAGAAAGAATTCTCCATTATTCTGGTTTGGAAGCTGGATCGTTTTTCCAGAGACCGCTATGACAGTGCCTACTATAAACACCAGTTAAAGAAAAATGGCGTTCGGGTGATATCAGCTACAGAGAATATCTCCGATGGCCCGGAAGGCATTATACTGGAATCCATGCTGGAAGGCATGGCAGAGTATTACTCCGCAGAGCTGGCGGTAAAGGTGCGCAGAGGGCAGCAGGAGAACGCTCTGAAATGTCGCAGCAATGGCGGCGTATTGCCTCTGGGGTATTGTGTCAGCAAAGACCACACTTTCGAAATCGTTCCGGAAAAAGCGGCAATTGTCAGAGAAATCTTCACAAGATATGATAATGGCGAAGCACTCCAGACCATTGCAAATTCCTTGAATAAGCAGAGGCTTCGCACGCAAAAGGACAAGGAATTCCGTGTGTCTTCTCTGGGAAAAATCCTCCGCAATCGGAAATACACAGGTGAATACCGCTATGATACAACAGTTATCCCCGATGGGATGCCAAGAATTATTGAACAGGATTTATTCGACCGGGTACAGAAACGCCTGGATCAGAATAAACGAGCGCCCGGAAGAGCCAAAGCCGAGGAAGAATATCTTTTGACTACGAAAGCATTCTGCGGCGAGTGCGGCTCCATGCTGGTGGGCGACTGCGGAACGAGCAAAACGGGTTCCGTGTATTACTACTACAAGTGTGCCGGTCGGAAGCGTCACAACGGCTGCAAGCTGAAGCCAATCAAGAAGGCATGGCTGGAACAGTTTGTAGTTGAAACAACCGTCTTCCGTGTTTTCCGCGAGGAGGAAATGAACCGCATTGCAGATGCGCTGGTAAAACTGCAGTCCAAAGAAGACCCGGTAATTCCTGTTCTGGAAGCAGAGCTTCGGGACTGTGAACAGAAGCTGCAAAACCTGATGAATGCCATTCTGGCAGGAATCCACACTGCCTCCACAAAAGAAATGCTGGAACAGCTGGAAGCGCAGAAAGAGGATTTGCAGTTGTCCATAACGCAGGCAAGGCTTCGCCGCCCTGTCTATTCAAAGGACGAGATTCTGCGTTGGATTATGCAGTTCAAATATGGAAGTCTATCTGATCCTGTGTACCGCAGGCGGATCATTGATGTCTTTGTAAACTCCGTGTATATTTTCGACGATAAAATCGTGTTCACCTACAATTTCAAGGATGGCACGGATACATTCTCTCTGAAGGATGTTTCTGCTGCCATCTATGCAAAAAGTTCGGATATAGCAGATTCTGCTTCACCATGAAGCAAACGCTCCGGAAACGACAGTTTCCGGAGCGTTTTTTGCGTCTGCGGCCAGTGGCCGCAGACAATGCTGCGGGGATGCCCCCGCGGGCAATGCGTGCACGGGTGGTCTGTATTCGTTACGCCATTGGGCACTGCTCGGTTCGTTACGTGGTACAAAAGGCCTCTCTCGCGCGTAAGCCAATCATCGAAACCGCGGTGCATGCAGGGGATGTTTCAGCGGTTTTGCAATAACAATGGGGTCAGGCGTTTTTGCCTGACCCCATCTTTTTGCAACCGGAATTAGAACGCGCACTTTTCGGCAATGTAGGTCTTCAGCTGGCTGATGGGAATCCGCACCTGCTCCATGGTGTCCCGGTCACGGACGGTGACGCAGTCGTCGGCAGGGGAGTTCTCGTCGCCCACGGTCTGGAAGTCCACGGTGATGCACAGAGGCGTACCGATTTCGTCCTCCCGGCGGTAGCGCTTGCCGATGGAACCGGCATCGTCAAAGTCCACCATGAAGTCCTTGCGCAGCTCCCGGTAGATTTCCTCGGCCTTGGGGGTGAGCTTCTTGGACAGGGGCAGCACGGCGGCCTTGTAGGGCGCCAGCGCCGGATGCAGGTGCAGCACGGTGCGCACGTCGGCATTGCCCTTCTTGTCGGTGCCCACAACCTCCTCGTCGTAGGCTTCGCACAGGAAGGCCAGAGCCACACGGTCGCAGCCCAGGCTGGGCTCGATGACGTAGGGGATGTAGTGCTCGCCCTTCTCCTGGTCGAAGTAATCCAGGCTCTTACCGGAGGCCTCCTGATGACGGCCAAGGTCATAGTTGGTGCGGTCGGCGATGCCCCACAGCTCGCCCCAGCCGCTGCCGAAGGGGAACTGGTACTCAATGTCGGTGGTTGCCCGGGAGTAGAAGGCCAGCTCCGCAGGCTCGTGATCCCGCAGGCGCAGGGAATCCTCCCGGATGCCCAGGCTGATGAGCCAATTCTTGCAGAAGTCCTTCCAATAGGCGAACCACTCCAGATCGGTGCCGGGCTGGCAGAAGAATTCGCACTCCATCTGCTCAAATTCCCGGGTGCGGAAGGTGAAGTTGCCGGGGGTGATCTCGTTGCGGAAGGCCTTGCCCACCTGGCAGACGCCGAAGGGCAGCTTGCGGCGGGTGGTGCGCTGGATGTTGGCGAAGTTCACGAAGATGCCCTGGGCCGTCTCGGGACGGAGGTAGCAGGTGGAGGAGGTGTCCTCGGTGACGCCGATCTGGGTCTTGAACATCAGGTTGAACTTCCGGATGGAGGTGAAGTTGTGCTTGCCGCAGTTGGGGCAGACCACATCCTCGTGGGAGGCGATGAAGGCGTCCATCTCGTCAAAACTCATGGCGTCCACGTTGACGCCCTTGCCGGACTCGGCGGCCTCGATGAGCTTGTCCGCTCTCTGCCGGGAGCCGCAGCCCTTGCAGTCCACCAGGGGGTCGGAGAAGTTGCCCACATGGCCGGTGGTGACCCAGGTCTGGGGGTTCATGAGGATGGCGGCGTCCAGGCCCACGTTATAGTCGGACTCCTGTACGAACTTCTTGAGCCACGCCTTTTTGACGTTGTTCTTGAACTCCACGCCCAGAGGACCGTAGTCCCAGGAGTTGGCCAGGCCGCCGTAGATTTCGGAGCCGGCGTAGACGAAGCCCCGGTTTTTGCAGAGGTTCACGATCATGTCCAGTGTTTTTTCGCTGTTTTTCATTGTATTTCCTCCAAAAATGGTAATTTACACTGTGAAAATCCATTATACATTGACGCTGCGCGGAAATCAAGGGAAAAGTTACGCTTCCGTCATTCGGAATTCCTCGCCCAGGTCGGCAATCATCATTTCGTATACCTGATTTGCGATGTCCACGGTGGTTCTGCCCTTTAAGGCCTCCGCCGGGATCACGTCTACCAGGTGCAGCTCCACGTCGGTGTGCTTCAGATGGGCCAGGTTGTGGAAAATCTGCCGGGTATTCTGGATGGTGCAGACCACGATGGGGACGTTCGCCTTCTGGGCGATTTTGAAAACGCCGCTGCGGAAGTGGTGGAGCTTGCCGTCCTTGCTGGTGTAGCCCTCGGGGAATACGCCTATGGATACCTCGTCATCCTTCAGAAGCTGGATGCACTTGAGGATGGTTTTCAGCGCGGAGCGGTCATTCTCCCGGTCGATGGGCTGGCAGAGAATTTTGTGCATGATCTTTCCGATGATGAACAGCTTCTGGTTTTCCTGCTTGGTGACGAAGGCCAGCTGGCTTTTCGGCAGGCAGTGAAGCAGCACGCCGGGGTCGGCGATGAACAGGTGGTTGCACACCAGCAAAAAGCGCCCCTGGGTGGGAATTTTCTCCAGACCCCGGGTGTGAATCCGCACCAGCACCAGACTGACCAGTGCTTCAATATAGATGTGCATGACCACCCGGTAAAACCTGCTGTCGTGCTCCTGGGGCTTGTCCATGTCCACAAGGGCGCACACAAGGCACAAAAAACCAAAGGCCAGCAGAAACAGTCCCGCGTAAAACGCGGCAAACAGCACCGGCAGCCACCACAGCGCCAGACCGCAGGCGAAATCGACCACAATAGCCGCGAGGACGGAAACGACGCAGATTCCCTTCAGTAACATATTTTTCCTCCATGCCAAGATATATGTTCATTATACTTCGGTTTTTGGGAGGAAACAAGAAGAAATTGTACACAAAGAGTTTTTTCACAGGGGGCTGGAAATTATGGGAATAGACTGGTATAATAAAACAATACGTATCGACTGAACGCAGCCGTTCGGGAAATTGGGATTCGGCGTGGAGCGTCCAAGGCTTCCCCTTTGGGGAGGCAGTCAAAAATCTTTGATTTTTGACTGATGAGGGCGGTGCTGTACTCGAAAAACCGGAACGCTGGGGCGAATTCGCACCTGGGTACACCTCATCCGCCTCGCCTGACGGCGAGCCACAAAGGGGAAGGCTCTGGTACCACGTAACGAACCGAGCAGCACCCAGTGGCGTAACGACAACAAACCACCCGTGCACGCATTGTCAGCGGCTACCAGCCGCCACGCATTGTCAGCGGCCAGTGGCCGCTATGGAGGAATCTGACATGAAGCAATCACGAAAACCAATCAACCTTCCTACCCTTGCGGTAGTGTTTGGCTGCAGCGCCCTGCTGCTGCGGCGGCTGCTGTACGCTCTGGCCCTGGATGTAAGGAATCTTCTCGTGGGCAGCCCGCTGGAAATCGCCCTGTGGGTGCTGACCGCCGGGGTCATCGTCTGGGTCGTCGCGTCCGTATGGCGTCTGGACGGGTCGAACCGGTACAAGGATAACTTCGAGCCCTCCCTCACCGCCGCGTTGGGCCACTACATCGCCGCGGCGGGAATCCTGCTTACGGTGCTGCTGCCCTGGTACAACATCGGGAAGCTGGTGATGCTCCGGCGGGTACTCGGCATTCTGGCAGCCGTTGGACTGATCCTCGGCGGAAGGAATCGGAAAGCGGGCACACGACCCCTGTTTTTGACCCACCTGGCGGCGTGCGTATTTCTGATGGTGCATATGCTGGGCAACTACGGCGTCTGGAGCAGCAACCCCCAGCTCCAGGACTACGCCTTTGATATGCTGGGCTGCGTAATGGCGGTGCTGTTCGCCTTCTACGAGGCGGCTTTTGACGCCGGTATGGGCAGACGGCGGATGCAGCTGGCCACAGGACTGCTCACGGCTTACTTCGGCTACGGCGCGCTGTCCGGCTCCGCCTATCCCATGCTGTACTTCGGCTGCGCGGTCTGGGCGGTGACCGACCTGTGCACCCTGACACCCAAGCCGAAGAAGGAAGAGGAAACCCCATGAAGCTGCCTGGATTCGTTTTGGCCTGCCTGGACGCGCTGGAAGAGGCGGGGTACCCAGCCTATGTGGTGGGCGGATGCGTCCGGGACGCCTGCCTGGGGCTGCAGCCCCACGACTACGATATCTGCACCGCCGCCCTGCCGGAGCAGACGGAGACGGTGTTCGCGGGATTCCCCCTGGTGCTGGCCGGGAAAAAGCACGGCACCGTGGGCGTCGTCACAGAGATGGGCGTGGTGGAGATCACTACATTCCGCACCGAGGGGGCGTACCGGGACAACCGGCACCCGGACTGGGTGAAATTCGTCAGCAGCGTGGAGGGGGACCTGGCCCGGCGGGACTATACCGTCAACGCCATGGCCTACTCTCCCAAACGGGGCTTTGCCGACCCCTTCGGCGGCCGCGTCGACCTGGAAAACCGGGTGCTCCGGGCGGTGGGCGACCCGGAGACGCGGTTCCGGGAGGACTCCCTGCGGATTCTCCGGGGCATCCGCTTCGCCGTAAAATACGGGCTGGAGGTTGACCCGGCCACGGAAGCTGCCATGGAAAATCAGGCACAGCTTATGGACAATCTGGCCCGGGAGCGGGTACTCGATGAGTTATGTAAACTGCTTCCTCTGGTGACCGCCGATGCCCTGTGCCGCTTTGCCCCCATCCTGGCGGCGGTGATTCCGGAGCTGAAGCCCATGATCGGCTTTGACCAGCACAGCCCGCACCACGCCTACGATTTGTTCACCCACACCGCCCTTGTGACGGCAGGGGTGCCCGGAGACCTGACCCTGCGCTGGGCGGCGCTGCTCCACGACACCGGCAAAATCCCCACCTTTACCCGGGACGAAACCGGCCGGGGGCATTTCTACGGTCACGCCCAGAAAAGCGCGGAAATCGCGGACGTTGTCCTCCGCCGTCTCAAAGCGCCGACGGCCCTGCGGGAGCAGGCGGTGCTGCTCATCGGCCAGCACATGACAAAGCTGACCCCGGACAAGAAGCTGCTCCGCCGCCGGGTCAGCCGCCTGGGCTGGGAAACCATCGAAAGCCTTCTAATTTTGCAGGAATCGGACATGGGCAGCAAGGGAACCGGGGTTCCGGAGGAAATGGAGCAGTTCGGGCAGCTTCGGGCAATTCTGGAGGAAATCCGGGCGGAGGACGCCTGCCTGACGGTGAAGGATCTGGCGGTTAACGGCAACGACCTGCTTTCCCTGGGCTATCAGGGGAAGGCGGTGGGGGAAATGCTGAACGCCCTGCTGGAACAGGTGCTGGACGAGGCGCTGCCCAACGAACGGGACGCGCTGCTGGAATATGCAAAAAACAGAGGATAATCGAACATTGTGATTTCTTGGCGCCCCTTGCCCCCCGCAAGCGCGGGGAACGAGGAGGCTCACAAAATTAGGAGGTCTTTTCATGAAAAACATCGCCATTGTCACCGGCGCCAGCTCCGGAATGGGACGGGAATTTGTCCGGCAGCTGAGCGGATATGTTTCCGTAGACGAAATCTGGGCCGTCGCCCGGCGGGAAGCGGCGCTGGAAACACTCAGGCAGGAGGTCGCCGTTCCGGTACGACCCGTGGTACTGGATTTGCTGGAGGAAACCAGCTTTTCCGCTATGGAAGCCCTGCTGGCTTCCGAAAAGCCAAACGTAAAGCTGCTGGTCAACGCCGCCGGCTTCGGAAAATTCGGTTCCTATGAGAAGGTATCCGTCACCGACGATTGCCGGATGATTGACCTGAACTGTAAGGCGCTGCTGCGGATGACCCGGCTGTGCGTGCCCTACATGCAGCCCGGCAGCCACATTCTGGAGCTGGACAGCCTGTCCGCCTTCCAGCCGGTGCCCTACATCACCACCTACGGCGCCACCAAGGCCTTCGTCCTCAGCTACAGCCGGGCCATGAACCGGGAGTTGAAAAACAAGGGAATTCGGGTCATGGCCATGAATCCCGGGTGGGTGAAAACCGAGTTCTTTGACCACGCCTTCCGGACCAACAGCGGCTCAGAGGTGCAGTATTTTGACCGGCTCTATGAAGCAAAGGACGTGGTGCAAACCGGGCTGAAGGATCTGTACCACAGCAAAAAGGACTGCTCCATCCACGGCTGCCCCGTCCGGTTCCAGGTGTTTCTTGTGAAGCTGCTGCCCCACAGCCTGGTGATGAACGTCTGGCTGAAGCAGCAGAAAAAAGCGAAAAATAACGAAGGATTAACGACAAAATGAAGAAAAAGCTCCTTTCTCTGCTCCTGATTCTCGCCCTCCTGCTGGCAGGCTGCGCCCTTCCCGCGGATACCGCCGCCCCGGTCTCCGGCGAGGGCCTGACCGTTTCCTTTATCGACGTGGGACAGGCGGACTGCGCCCTGCTGGAATGCGGCGGGGAATTTATGCTCATCGACGGCGGCAACCGGGACGATGGGCAGCTGGTGGTGTCCTATCTGGAGCAGCAGGGGGTGGAGACGCTTTCCGCCGTGGTCTGCACCCACGCCCATGAGGATCATGTGGGCGGCCTGCCCTCCGTGCTTGCGGTGTATCCCACCCAGGCGGTTTACGCCCCCACCAGAACCTACGCGTCCAAGGTCTTTGACGATTTCGTCTATTACACCGACCAGCAGGGCCTGGAAATTACCATCCCCGCTCCCGGCGACACCTGGACGCTGGGACAGGCCTCTGTCACGGTTCTCGGCCCCGTGAAATCCTACGCCGAAACCAACGATACCTCCATCGTCCTGCGGGTTTCCTACGGGGAAACCGACTTCCTCTTCACCGGGGACATGGAAACCACCGCAGAAAATGACATGCTGGACTACTGGGGCGGGCGGATCAGCTGGAAGGCGGACGTGCTGAAGGTGGGACATCACGGCTCCAACACCTCCACGGGCTACCGCTTTCTGAACGAGGTGGCCCCGGACTACGCCGTGATTTCCGTGGGGAAGGACAACTCCTACGGTCATCCCCACGAGGAACCCCTCTCCCGTCTGAACCAGGCGGGGGTGACGATTTTCCGCACCGACGAGCTGGGCACGGTCATCGCCCGTTCCGACGGTGCGACGGTCAGCCTGACCTGGGACAACCAGTCGGCAAACCCGGAAAACGCGGAATCTGCGGAACCTGTCCGGTTCATCGGCAACGT
Source organism: uncultured Clostridia bacterium (assembly GCA_945836055.1). Taxonomy (GTDB): domain Bacteria; phylum Bacillota; class Clostridia; order Oscillospirales; family Oscillospiraceae; genus Faecousia. The sequence goes on from CAMAKJ010000008.1 coordinate 9,888, forward strand.
GAACTCCCACATATTCCACAGTCCCGACTGCCGCAACCTTCCCGCCGAGAAGAACCGGACTGTCTTCGACACCTATGAGGAAGCCGTGGAGGCAGGCTATACCCCCTGCGGGAGCTGTCTGGGATAAAAGCGATGCTCAACAAAAGTTGGGGTCAGGCGCAGCGCCTGACCCCAATATTTTTTGAACCGGAATTCACAGGATGGGAACGCCCAGAACACCGAACAGGATAAGCCCCGTTCCTGCGCTGAACGGCAGGACACAATCCACTGCGGCAATGGGCGGCCGATTTGATCAGAGACGTCCTTATTCCGCCGTCTCTTCCGCCGGAGCCTTCTCCAGCTTTACGGTGCGCTTCATGGCGACGGAGCAGGCGATGTCGCCCAGGACGTTGCAGCAGGTGGCGCCCATGTCGCACAGGGTGTTGATGCTGATGTACACGCCCATGACGCCGGCGGGCAGTCCCGCGATGGAGGACAGGGCCGCGAAGCAGGCAATGGCGCTGCCGGGAACGCCGGGGGCGCCGATGGACAGCAGGGCGTTGGACAGCATGATCACCACCATCATGCCCAGATTCAGCTCCACACCGCAGGCGTTGGCGAAGAACACGATCATGAAGGACATGATAATGGATACGGCGTCCATGTTGATGGTGGCGCCCAGAGGCAGGGCCAGGGAGGAGATTTCGTTGGGAACGCCCATTTCGTCAGCGCAGCGCTTGCTGATGGGAATGGTGGCGGCGCTGGAGCAGGTGCCGAAGGCGGTGAGAGCCGCAGGCATGACCGACTTGAAGAATTTTCCCACGGGGTACTTGCCGAAGAACTTGACGATGCCTCCGTAGACCAGCAGGATGTAGAAGAAATAGGTGACGTACATGGCAACCAGCACGCCGCCCAGGGCGATCATGGTCTGAACACCGTTGGCGTACATCACCGCCGCGATGGAGCAGAACACGCCCACGGGGGTGCAGTACATGACCCAGGAAACCACCTTGATGCAGATGGCGTGGAAGGATTCGCACAGCTTCACCACCGGCTCCGCCTTCTTGCCCAGAGTCAGGCAGGCAATGCCCACGATAACGGCGAACACCAGTACCTGGAGCATGTCGCCGTTGGCGAAGGAAGCGATGGGATTGGCGGGGATCAGGTTCTTCACGGTGTCGAGAAGGTTTGTAAACTTGGCGGCCTCCACGGTGGATTCCATCATCTGGATGGAAACGCCCTTGCCCAGACCCAGCAGCCGGGGCAGAAACAGGCCCAGAATGCTGGCAAACAGGGTGGTGCCCACAAAGTACAGCACGGACTGCCCGCCCACCTTGCCGGTGGCGCCGACGGAGCCGATGCCCTGAATGCCGATGATCAGGCTGCAGAACACCAGGGGGTAGACCATCATCCGCAGGGCGTTCATGTACAGGCTGCTCACCGTCTGGATGACCGGCAGCAGGAACTCATACCGCCCCGGCATGAACAGACCGAAGACGATGCCCAGCACCAGCCCAATGAAAATTGCCAGAGTTATGTTCAGTTGTTTCTTCTTTTTCATGATGTTCTCTCCTTTACAAATAAAAAACGCCCGTCTTCCAAAAACAGAAGACGAGCGACATTGCCCGTGGTACCACTTCTCTTTATCCCGGAAAAACCGGAACCTCTCGGCGTCCGACAACGCCTCCTGCTGTAACGGGCAGTCCCGTCGCGCCCTTACGTTTCCGCTTGAGCGCGCCGCTCCGGAGCCATGTTCCCCCGCCGCCCGGCCATCCCCTTTCAGCATACAGGGACTCTCTGCAGACCCGACACAGGCAAGGTACTCTTTCCTTCACCGCATTTTGTCATTCATTTACCGCCATTATACGCCCGGCGCCGGCGATTGTCAAGAAAAATGACGGCAAAGGGCGGGGAAATAATACAAAGTGCTTATCGGTTTTACTCAGCTGTCCAACAAATAGGAATTTTTGCACCTGACGGGATCGGCCCTACGGCCGACGCAATGCTGCGCATTGCAAGGAACGGATTGCCACACCAGTGTGCGCACTGGTTCGCAATGACATACCGCTGCAGCGTGACGCTGCGATAGAATAGAGAGAAAACGAAAAACGATGTCATTGCGAACCAGCCCTCAGGCTGGTGTGGCAATCCGTTTTCCCTGGCATTCGCAGAATGCCATCGTTCCGAAGGAACGATAAATCCCAATTTGCCGGTTTGCTGAGTTAAGCCGATATGCACATAATACAATGTGCATATCGGCTTAACTCAGCTGTTAGGAAAATTGCAGTTTGGCGCGCAACCCGTTTCGTAGGGCGGGGTCATGACCCCGCCCTACGAAACGGGTGCGAGATAAATTCCCAATTTACCGCTTTGCTGAGTAATCCCGATAAGCACATAATACAAAATGCTGAATGAAGGTGTCCGCTTCGCTGGTTAATTGGTATCTATCGCGCCAAAGCCGTCCCCCGGGGGAAGGCGGCTCGCAGCAAGGCGCGACGGATGAGGGTTGCCTGTGTACGAATTCGACGTAACAAATATCTATCATTGCCGGGGCCAATCATACCATAATGTCCGCCCAATGGCGTGGCGAGAATAGACCACCCGTGCACGCATTGTCAGCGGCCACTGGCAGCTAGATATTTAGCAATTCCAGGTCCTCGTCCCGGACGCTGCGCAGCTCTTTTCTGCACAGCAGGTCGTAGATGCAGGGAACCACGAACAGCGTCATAATCGTCGCGTAAACCAGACCGCCGATGCACACTACCGCAACAGGCCGCATCAGCGCCGTGCCCACATTCCTGCCCACAGCCATGTCGATGAGGCCCAGAACCGTGGTGATGGTGGTCATCAGAATGGGGCGCATCCTGGTGACGCCGGCCTCCACAATGGCCTCCTGCCGCTCCATACCGCTCAGACGGAGCTGGTTGATGTAGTCCACCAGCACAATGCCGTTGTTGACGATGATGCCCGTCAGCATGACAAAGCCGATGAGGGAAATCACGCTGACCTCCAGTCCGCACAGCTGCAGCGCCAGGAATCCGCCGGTAAAGGCCAGAGGAATGGTGAACATGACGATGAAGGGAGACTTCAGGCTCTGGAACTGGGCAACCATGACCAGGTACACCAGCAGCACACCCAGAAGCAGCATCAGCAGCAGCTGGTTGATGGCCTCCATGATGGTCTCGTTTTCGCCGGTGAAGGCGTAGCTCACGCCGTCCCCCAGATCCAGCTGCTCGATGACCTTCTGGGCCTGATTGGTCAGCAGGGTTACGTTGTACCCATCCTCCAGGGTGGCTGTGACGGACAGATACCGCTTCTGATTCAAACGGTTGATGGAATTGAGGCTGGAGGTCTCCGTCACCACGGCGAAAGCCCGCAGAGGCACCTCTTCCACAGTGCCGTCCTGCTTGGTCACCTCAAAGACGTGGTTCCGCAGTGCGTCCACGTCCAGCACCGCCCCTTCTGGCTTTTTGATGATGACATCTGTGGAAATGCCGTCCAGCACCAGGGTGGCGGCGGTGGAATTGTCCGTCAGGCAGGAGGCGATTTCCATGTAAACCTGGGCCACGGTCAGGCCGTGCTTCATGGCCGCGTTCCGGTCGATGCCCACATGGAGCGCCGGAGCGGCATCCTCCAGGCCGTTGGAAACCTCGGCGACACCCTCAATGCCTTCCAGCGCTTCCCCGGCCTTAATGGCGGCTGCCTGCAGCGCGTCCATATCATCGGCGTAGAGATCCAGGGAAATACCGCTGCCCGTGAGGGCGCTCATATCCATCATGGCGGAGGTGGCGGTGACGGTGCAGTCCATATCGGCGCACAGCGACTCGATCTGCTTGCCTGCGGCGTTGCCGCTGGCGTGTTCGTCGCTGAGGGTGATGTAAACGGTCACGTCGTAGCTGTTTCCGGAGCCGCCCAGCATGCCGCCGGAGCTCATCATGGCGCCCACGGTGTCGATGCCCTCCACCTGGGAAATCCGGTTCAGCACCTCGTCGGCCAGGGCGGTGGCCTGGGCCATGTCCGCCTCTTCCGGCATGGTGATGGAAACGTTGACGTTGGGCATATCCATATCCGGCATAAAGGAGAAGCCCTTGGACAGACTGCTCACGGCGGAAACGGCCAGCAGCGCGGCAGCGCCCAGCAGTACCACCGCCTTATGCCCCAGCGCCCAGCGGACCGCCGTCTGGTACAGGGGAAGCAGCCGCTTCTCCAGGAAGCCCTGCCTGATGGGACGATCCTTGCGCAGCAGCCCCGAGGCCATGGCAGGCACCAGGGTCAGAGAGACGATGAGACTTGCCAGCAGCGCATAGGTCATGGTCAGCGCGAGATCGGTGAACAGCTGCTTGGTAATGCCCGTGACGAACACGATAGGCGCGAACACGCACACGGTGGTCAGGGTGGAGGCGGTGACGGCGCCCGCCACCTGCCTCGCTCCGGAGACCGCCGCCTGAATCACGGTGGCGCCCTTGGAGCGCAGACGGTAGATATTCTCGATAACCACCACGGAGTTATCCACCAGCATACCCACCGCCACAGCCAGGCCGGACAGGGAGATCATGTTGATGGTGACGCCGGAGAAGTACATCAGCACGATGGCAAACACCACGCTGAGCGGGATAGAGCAAAGGGTAATGAAGGTGGGCCGGATATCCTTCAGGAACAGGAACAGCACCAGCACGGCGAACACCGCGCCCAGCAGGAGACTGTTGAGAATGGTGTTGACAATCAGATAAATGTAATCGCCCTGGCTCATCAGGGAGACGAAATGCAATCCGGGGTATTCCTCTTCCAGCGACGCAAAGCGGCTTGCAATGTTGTTGGTGGTTTCGGCGGTGGCGTAGGTGCTCTGCTTTTCAAAGCTCAGCACGATGCCGTCCTGTCCGTTGAGACGGGCGTAGGTCTCGTCCCGGTTGTCGGTGAGCATCACCACGGCCACGTCCTTCAGCCGGACGGGCTCGATACCCTCCAGCCCCGGGTCGAAGAGCAGCAGATTCTGCAGGGTTTCCAGATCCGTGATTTCATCGCCCACGGAGACCATGTACTTGACGCCGTCCTGCTCCACATAGCCCGCCGGCATGGAGAAATTCTGGGCGGCGAGAATCTGGGTCACCATGTCCATGGTGATGATGCCGTTGAGATCGGCCTTGTCCAGGGCCGCTTCCCGGCTGTCCTCGATGGTGTCCAGGCCGCCCTCAATCTGGCTCAGGCCCTGGGAAATGCTGGCGCTGGTGACAGCCAGCTTGGCGGCGCCGGTGCTGATCTGCAGGATGCCGGCGGTTTTCTGCTGGTCGATCAGGGCCTGGGCGTCCTTCAGCTGGAGCATACCGCTGTCCAGCTGCGCAAGACCGTCCTCAATGGCGGCAATGCCTTCGTCAATTTTCTGAAGATTGCCTTCCATTTCGGCAATGGAGGCAGCCAGCGCTTCCCGGCTCAGGCCCTGGGCAGCCAGCGCCGCTTCCGCGGCGTCGATCTGCTGCTGGATCACATTGAGCCCGGTCTCCATGGTGTTGACGGCAAGGGACAGCGCCCCCTCGCTGGGATACCCCACTTCTTCCAGAATACCCGCTTTTTCAGCCGCAAGCGAGGCATCAATGGCGGCAACCTGTGCGGTCTTTTCCTCCTCGGACAGGGTTTCGTCCTCCTGAACGGCCTGAATTTCCTGCTGGGCCCGGGTATCCGCCTGGCTCAGCGCGTCCTGCGCTGCCACCAGGGGATCCAGCTTCTGCTTCGCGTCGGCCCACTTTTCATCCAGCTCATCGATGCCGGACTGGAGGGCGTTCAGGGCGGTGAGGGCAATTTCCACCTGCTGACGGGTGCTCTTCAGCTCGGAGAGCTGATTCTGCAGCTCCGCCTTGGTGTTTTCCAGCTCCGTCTGCTTTTCGTTCAGCTGGGCGGATGCTTCGGCTGTTTTCTCAATGAGCGCCTTCTGCCCGGCGTCCATCTGGGACTGCGCGCCGTCCAGCTGTTTCTGGGCGTCCTCCAGCTCCTTTTTCTTGTCTTCCAGCTCTGCGGCCGCGTCGTCCAGCTGGCCGTTGATGGCAGCGGCAATGCGGGCGTTCAGATCGTCGATCAAATCCTGGTCCAGAACCACGTGGAGCTCCTGCTCAATGGCGCCGCTGGTGGTAATCCGGGCCACGCCGGGTATGCCCTCCAGCTTGTTCATCAGGGTGTCATTGAGGAAATCCGTCAGCTCCATGGTATCCATGCCGTCCATGGACACGGCGGCTACCTCCACGGGGAGCATGGAGGGGTTGATTTTCAGCACGTAGGGCGTGCCGACCAAATCCGGCCAGTCGGCGGAAAGCACGGAGATTTCCTGCTGGATGTCCACGCCCACGGTGTCCATATTCACGGACTCCGCGAATTCCAGAATCACCATGCCCACGTTTTCGCTGGACACGGAGGTGACCTCCTGGATGTGGTCCAGGGTGGACATAGCCTGCTCCATGGGCTTGGTGATTTCCTGCTCCACCTTCTCCGGGCTGGCGCCGGGGTAGGTGGTCATAATCAATACGTAAGGGAAGTCCATATTGGGAAGCAGGTCGGGTGTCATACGGGTATAGGACACTACCCCCAGCACCAAAATGGCAATAACCGCGACAAAAATCGTCAGCGGTTTTTTAACGGAAAACTTGGACATACTGCGCTCCTAACTGCCGGATCAACGACATGTTTAATAGAAACAGCTTAACATTTTTCACTATACGATATCAATAGGAAATATGTAAATCTTTTGTAAATTGCGGCGGGCGGCCACTGGCCGCAAAAAAGCCTGCCGTCTGCGTGGCAGACGGCAGGCACCAAATGGGATGCTTTATTTCTTCAGATACGCGTCGATTGCGGCGGCGCCCTTCTTGCCCGCGCCCATGGCCAGGATGACGGTAGCCGCGCCGGTGACGGCGTCACCGCCGGCAAACACGCCCTCACGGGTGGTCATCTCGTTCTCGTTCACGATCAGGCAGCCCTTGCGGTTGGTGTCCAGACCGGGGGTGGTGGAGCGGATCAGGGGGTTGGGGCTGGTGCCCAGGCTCATAATCACGGTGTCCACGTCCAGCACGAACTCACTGCCTTCCACTGCGATGGGACGGCGGCGGCCGGAGGCGTCAGGCTCGCCCAGCTCCATGCGCACGCACTTGATGCCGTTTACCCGGCCATCCTCACCGCCCAGGATCTCCACGGGGTTGCACAGAGTCTTGAACTCGATGCCCTCTTCCTTGGCGTGGTGCTGCTCCTCCAGACGGGCGGGCATTTCCGCCTCGCCCCGGCGGTAAACGATGTAAACGTGCTCCGCGCCCAAGCGCATGGCGCACCGGGCGGCGTCCATGGCCACGTTGCCGCCGCCCACGACCGCCACCGCCTTGGAGTGGATGATGGGGGTGTCGGCCTCCTCGGTGTAGGCCTTCATCAGGTTGGTACGGGTCAGATACTCGTTGGCGGACATCACGCCCTTGAGGGATTCGCCGGGGATGTTCATGAACATGGGCAGACCCGCGCCGGAGCCCACGAAGACCGCCTTGTAGCCCATCTCAAACAGCTCGTCGATGGTGAGCACCCGGCCGATGACCATGTTGGTCATGACTTCCACGCCCAGAGCCTCCAGCTTCTGAACCTCGTTGGCCACAATGGCCTTGGGCAGTCGGAACTCGGGGATACCGTAAACCAGCACGCCGCCGGCGGTATGCAAAGCCTCAAAAACAGAGACCTGGTAGCCCTTCTTTGCCAGGTCGCTGGCGCAGGTCAGACCGGCAGGGCCGGAGCCAACCACGGCGACCTTGACGCCGTTGGAAGCGGGCTTCTCGGGCATGGCGTTGACGTTCTCCCGGTACCAGTCGGCGACAAAACGCTCCAGACGGCCGATGGCCACAGGCTCGCCCTTGATGCCCCGGACGCACTTAGACTCGCACTGGGTCTCCTGGGGGCAGACCCGGCCGGACAGGGCGGGCAGGGCGTTGGTGGAGGTGATGACCTCGTAGGCGGCCTTGAAGTCGCCCTCCCGAACCTTGGCGATGAATTCGGGGATATGGACGTTGACGGGGCAGCCCTCCACGCACTTGGGGTTCTTGCAGTTCAGGCAGCGTCCCGCTTCCTCGATGGCCATTTCGGCGGTGTAGCCCAGGGTGACTTCCTTGAAGTTGTGGGCGCGAACCTGAGGGTCCTGCTCAGGCATGGGGGTCTTGGTAAGAGTCATATTAGCCATTTCGCATTACCTCCTTATTTGATGAGGGCCTTGCCCATGGATTCGATCCGGCAGGTGTGGGTTGCCTTCACCTCGGTCTCCCGGTCACGGTAGGTGCCGTTGCGGCTCATCAGCTCGGCAAAGTCCACCTTGTGGCCGTCGAACTCGGGGCCGTCCACGCAGGCGAACTTGGTCTCGCCGCCCACGGTGACCCGGCAGCCGCCGCACATGCCGGTGCCGTCGATCATGATGGGGTTCAGGGACACGCTGGTATGAACGCCGAAGGGCTGGGTGGTCTTGGAGACGAACTTCATCATGGGCACGGGGCCGATGGCGAGAACCTCGTCAAACTGTTCGCCCTGTTCCAGCAGCTCCTGCAGGGGCTGGGTGACCAGACCGTGACGGCCGTAGCTGCCGTCGTCGGTCATCATGATGAAATGATCGGCAACCGCCTTGAACTCGTCCTCCAGAATGACGATGTCCTTGCTGCGGAAACCGACGATGACGGTGACCTCCGCGCCGGCTTCCTTGAAGCCCTTGGCGGAGGGCAGGGCGATGGCGCAGCCTACGCCGCCGCCGACTACGCAGACCTTCTTCTTGCCTTCCACAGGGGTGGGCTTGCCCAGGGGGCCGACGAAGTCACGGATGTAGTCGCCTTCCTTCAGCTCGCCCAAGGCGTTGGTGGAGAAGCCGACCTTCTGGAAAATGATGGTAACCGTACCCTTTTCCCGGTCATAACCGGCGATGGTCAGGGGAACGCGCTCGCTCATTTCATCGATGCGGAAGATGATGAACTGACCGGCCTTGGCCTTGCGGGCGACAAAGGGGGCTTCAATCTCCATCAGGGTGACGGAGGGATTCAGCTCCTGCTTGCGAACGATTTTATACATGTTCTGATCCGTCCTTTTCAGAATATTTGCGGTGCCGAGGGCAAAATGCCCATCGATTTCATTATAAAGTGTTTGGTTTATTTTGTCAAATATTAATGTTCCTATTTGTGAAAAATGGATACCAAAAAACAGGATGCATCAACCGGCCAGGGCGAAATACGCCAGCACCACCACACCCAGCACAATGCGGTATACGCCGAAGACCGAGAAGGAATGATTCCGCACATATTCCATCAGTCCACGGATGACCAGCAGGCTCACCAGGAAGGACACCATGCAGCCCACAACCAGCACGCCGATTTCCGTACCCGTGGCGGCGACGCCGGAAAGCAGGAATTTCAGGCCCTTGATGGCGGAAGCTCCCAGCATGGTGGGAATGGCCATAAAGAAGGAGAATTCCGCGCCGGCGGAGCGTCCTACCCCAATCAAAATCGCGCCCAAAATGGTGGAGCCGGAGCGGGAGGTGCCGGGGATCAGGCTCAGGCATTGGAAAAGCCCGATGAACAGGGCGGTGCGGTAAGAAATGTCGTATATATTATCCACCGACTGCTCCTTCAATTTGGCGACGGTAACGCCATCCTTTGTGGAAATCCGCTGGAATTTACCCCGTGTGTTGCGCCGCTCCACCAGGATGAAGGCGACGCCGTAGACGATCAGGGCGATGGAAACCACCACCGCGTTGTGCAGGTGCTCGTCCATCCAGTCGTCAAGCAGCACCCCCACGATGCCCGAGGGGATAATGGCAGCGATGACCTTGAACCACAGCTGCCAGGTCTGTTTCTTCTCCCCCTCCGTTTTTTTCGGGGAAAAGGGATTGAGCTTATGGAAGAACAGGACGATAACGGCGAGAATCGCCCCCAGCTGGATGACCACATCGAACATGCTCCGGAACGCGTCGGAAATGTTCAGGGTGATAAACTCGTTCAGCAGGATCAGGTGGCCTGTGGAGGAAATGGGCAGCCACTCCGTGACGCCCTCCACAATGCCAAAGAGAACGGCTTTTAATAGTTCCATTGGGATACTCCTTCATAATAGTTTGGGCGCCTCGCCCCCCTCATTTATGAGGGGGTGGGCGAACGAAGTGGGACCGGGGGGAGCCCGCACGGTGTTCGTACTCTCCCCACCCTGGTGCGCGCACCGGGGCACCCCCCGTTTATTGATGGGGACAAGGAAGAGCGGATTTGCCTTTATCATACTCCCAAACGGCGGCGTTTGCAAGCACAACCTGTCCGTTCACAAATTGGGGCGCAAGTCTTTACAATTTGTTCACTTGAAAACCGGGATTTGCGCTATAATAGAAGGAAATAGGCAAAGAAGAAAGGGAGGACTCTTCATGGCTGTTTCAGTTTTGATCGTGGAGGATGACCGCAATATCGCGGAGCTTCTGCAGATGTATTTGGAAAAAGAGGGCTACGCCGTCACCGTCGCCGGCGACGGCGGCCAGGGCCTGGCCAAGTTCCGGGCCATCAAGCCCGATCTGGTGCTGCTGGACGTGATGATGCCGGTGATGGACGGCTGGGCGGTGTGCAAGGCCATCCGGGCCGAGGCCCAGACCCCCATCATCATGCTCACCGCCAAGGGCGACACGGATTCCAAGGTCATGGGCCTGAAAACCGGCGCCGACGACTATATCACCAAGCCCTTCGAGATGAAGGAGGTGCTGGCCCGGATTGAGGCGGTGCTCCGCCGGGCCTCCGGCGTCGCCGCCGAGAAGAAGGCGAGAAGGCTGGTGTTTGACAAGCTGGTCATCGACATGGATGCCTTCGAGCTGACCGTGGACGGGAAAAAGGTGGACACGCCCCCCAAGGAAATGGAGCTGCTTTACTATCTGGCCTCCTCTCCAAACCGGGTTTACACCCGCAACCAGCTGCTGGACGAGGTGTGGGGCTTCGACTATTTCGGCGATTCCCGCACTGTGGATGTCCACGTCAAACGTCTGCGGGAGAAGCTGGAGGGCGTCAGCGACCAGTGGAGCCTGAAAACCGTGTGGGGTGTGGGCTATAAGTTCGAGGTGCTGTAAGGATGAAAAGCTCCTTCAGCCGCAGCTTCTGCATCACCGCTGCGATTTTGCTGATTGCCATGACCATCCTGGGCGCATCCTTTCAGATGCAGGTAAACCAATATCTGACCAATCAGACCGTCTCCAATCTGCAGAAGAACGCCGACGCCATTGCCGATCTGGCTTCCGCGTACTCCCGGAACGGTGGTCTGTCCAACCGGGCGTTTCAGCTGAATCTGATCATCGCCTCCCAGGTGTCCGGCGCCGACGCGGTGGTCTGCGACAGCGAGGGCAACGTAGTGCTCTGCTCTGACGCGCCCACCGGCTGTGAGCATCAGGGGCTGCAGCTGAACCGGGAGTATTTGCATAAGGTGATCGACAACGGCGGGGATACCGCCACCGGCATCATCCGGGGACTGTACACCGACCGGCGGTACGTGGTGTCCGAGCCGATTCCGGACGGTGATGACGTGGGCGGCATTGTGCTGGTATCCACCCCCACCCTTGCCACCACCCAGATCATGAACCGGATCTCCAACATCTTTCTCACCGCCGCGCTGTTCGTGGTGCTGATTTCGGTTCTGGCGGTGACCGCCTTCGCCCGGCGGGAGAGCAAGCCCCTGAAGGACATGGCGAAAACCGCTACCGCCTTCGGTCACGGGGATCTGGAAGCCCGGGTGAAGGTGGAGGACGAATACTCCGAGGAAATGGAAGAGCTGGCCGTTGCCTTCAACAACATGGCGGTCTCCCTGCAAAAGAGCGAGTACCAGCGCCAGGAATTCGTGGCCAACGTGTCCCACGAGCTGAAAACCCCCATGACCACCATCTCCGGCTACATTGACGGCATTCTCGACGGCACCATTCCCCCGGAAAAGCAGGAGCACTATCTGCGCATCGTCTCCGACGAGACCAAGCGGTTAAGCCGTCTGGTGCGCAGTATGCTGGACATCTCCCAGCTGCAGAAGGAGGAGGGCATCCCAGAGGAAAAGAAGATGCACTTCGACCTGGAGGACTGCGCCGGGCAGGTGCTGATTACCTTTGAAAAGAAGATCAACGACAAGCACATCAACGTCAACGTGGACATGCCGGAGCACCCGGTGTACACCATGGCGAACCCGGACTACATCACCCAGGTGATTTACAACCTCATCGACAACGCCGTAAAGTTCTGTCCCGAGGGGGGCAACCTGGGCCTGACCATCAAGGAAGGCGGCAGCAAGGCCTACGTTTCCATCTCCAACGACGGCGAGACCATTCCGCCGGAGGAGCTGCCCCTGGTATTCGACCGGTTCCACAAGCTGGACAAATCCCGCTCCCAGAACCGGGACGGCTGGGGCCTGGGTCTGTACATTGTCAAGACCATCGTATGCAGCCACGGCGAGGACATTTCCGTCAGCTCCAAGGACGGGAAAACCGAGTTCACCTTCACCATGCCCCTGGTAAACTAGCGGGGGCACCCTGCCAAACTGCAATTTGGCGAAGAAAATGCTGAATGCAGAATGCAAAATGCTGAATGAAGGTGTCCGCTTCGCGGACATAATTGAAAGTTATTTCCGAAGGAAATACCTCAATTTTGCATTTAGCATTTCACATTCAGCATTCTGGGCATCCCCGCAAATTGCGATTTATCAACCATGGCAGGCGCGGGGGCGGATGCTTTCCCCATGATTCCCTTCAGAAAGAAATCTCACCTTTCATTTGAGGTAACTGTATGGACGAACGTAAACACAACAACCATCCCTGGGACGACAGCGTATACGGCACCGGACGCACCCAGCCGCCGAAAAGCCACGGCGGTCTGGTGGCGCTGCTGCTGATTATGGTGATTTTCCTGTGTGGCATCGTAACTGTTTTGGGAATTCTCAACGTGCGGCTGTTTCACAAACTGAATACCCGGGAGGAAAACGATCTGTCCATCTCCTTCACCACCGGCGCCGCCCCCACCCAGGAGGCTGCCCTCCCGACGGAGGAGACCATGGGCGCCTCGGAAGAGGAAAGCCCCACCATCGCGTTACAGCAGTGTCCCCAGTCCGTGGAGAACGTGCCCATGGAGGGCGGGCTGTCCCTCCAGGAGATTTACAGCCGGAACATTGACTCTGTGGTATCCATCACCAGCGTCTCCCGCAGCGCCACCTCCACCGGCACCGGGGTGGTTTTCTCCGAAAACGGCTATATTGTCACCAACTGCCACGTGGTGGAAAACGGCCTGAACATTTCGGTGCAGCTGTCGGACAATCGGGAGCTGGACGCGAAGCTGGTGGGCGCGGACGCTGTGTCCGACCTGGCGGTGCTCCGGGTGGAGGCGAACAATCTGACTCCGGCCCAGTTCGGCGACTCAAGCGCCCTGCGGGTGGGGGATACCGTGGTAGCCATCGGCGACCCCCTGGGAGCCAAATTCCGGGGTACCTATACCGACGGCATTGTCTCCGGCATCGGCCGGGATATGGATATCAACGGCCGCACCATGACCCTGATTCAGACCAACGCCGCCCTGAACTCCGGCAATTCCGGCGGCCCACTCATCAACTGCTACGGTCAGGTCATCGGCATCAACACCATGAAAATCGGCGCGTTCACCGACTCCGCCGGCGTGGAGGGGCTGGGCTTCGCCATCCCCAGCGCAACGGTGAAGGACGTGGTGGAACAGCTGATTTCCCAGGGCTACGTCTCCGGACGGCCCACCCTGGGGCTGGAGGGTGAAACGCTGTCCTCCTTTGATCAGTATTATTACCGCCTCCCCGCGGGACTCTATCTTACAGAGGTGGATGCTGCCAGCGACGCCGCCGCCAAGGGCGTGGAAGAGGGCGATATCCTCATCAGCCTGGACGGCGTCGGCATTACCACCATGGATGCCCTGAACGCTGCCGTTAACAACCTGGAAATCGGCGACACGGTGGAAGCCGTGATTTACCGCAGCGGCGCAAAGTACCGCGTCCGGCTGACCTTAACGGAGGACAAAGGATAATATGCATATCGGCTTAACTCAGCAAACCAGTAAATTGTAATTTGCAGAGGTGGAAATCAAAGCTATTCCTGAGATTGCAGAGTGGAGAGTGAAGATGCACGAAAAGGGGCATTGTCAAAAAAACAACTTGCACAGATTCCTGTTTTCCTTTATCTCCACTCTACACTCTTCAATCTTCACTCTCTCCTGAAAACTGCAATTTGACGCTCTTCTGAGCGGAATCGACAAGCATTTCATTTTTACGAGGTGTATGCAATGGAACCCATTTATCAGCAGGACTTTGAAATCCGGGACATCTGCGTGGATCGCTACGGGCGCTTAAAGCCCTCCACGATTTTGTATTTCGCCCAGGAAGTCGCGGGACAGCACTGCACGGAGCTGGCGCTGGACTACGATACCCTGGCCAGGAGGCGGCTGTTCTGGGCAGTGACCCGGCACCGGGTGCAGGTGACCCGTCTGCCCATGCGGGGTGAAACCGTCCATATCGAAACCTGGCCCATGCCCACCACCCGGGTGGCCTATCCCCGGAGCATGGTGGCCTACGATGCTGAAGGCAACGAGTGCTTCCGCTCCATCAGCCTGTGGGTGCTGATGGATCTGGACACCCGGAATATGATTTTGCCGGGTAAAAGCGGCATCGTGGTGTCCGGCACCCTCCGGGGCACGGAGCTGGCGCTGCCCAACGGTCTGGTGCCCAAGCCTATGACCAACGGCCGCAGCCGGGACGTCTGCTTTACGGACCTGGACCGCAACGGGCACATGAACAACACCAAATACATGGACTGGATCGATGATCTGCTGCCAAGCGCCTTCCACGAGGAGCACCCCGTGAAGGAATTCACCGTGTGCTATCACAGCGAGGCCCGGGAAGGGCAGAATCTGGCGCTGAGCTGGGACTTCCTGGACGACGGCTGCCTGCGGGTGGACGCCCACCGGAAGGGCGAACAGAGGGACGAGCTGGTGTTCTCCGCCAAGATGCTGTTCGACTGATCCCCCCAAAATGTGCGTTATGTAAACATGTGAAATCTCCGCAGCTATCCACAAGGCTGTGGAGATTTTTGCATACCCCCGGTTTTTCCCCCGATTTGGCAAGGGGTTTCCCGGTCAGAGCTGTGGATAAAGCTGTGGAAAATGTGGATAACTCACATTATGTAAACTGTAACAAGATGTTACAATTTACGTTATGTTAACCTAATGAAGAACCCCGCACCGGCTCGGCAGTCGGTTTCGCCGCTGTACCCATTCCTCCCCAAATTGCGTAGGGGGCGGCATCCTTGACGCCCCCCGGGGGTACGCAGGCATTCCCGTGACGCAAAAACCCCGCTGCCGAGCCGGCAGCGGGGAATTGTTTTGCTTACTTCTGGTTTGCCATTTCCTTCAGGGCGTCCTTGCGGCTGAAGTTGGCGCGGCCCTTCTCGTCGAAGCCCATGAACTTCACCCAGGTCATGTCGCCCAGGTTCAGCACGTCCTCCACCTTTTCCACACGGTGGTTCTCCAGCTTGGAGATGTGCACCATGCCGTCATGGCCGGGGGCGATTTCCACGAAGGCGCCGATGGGCAGAATCCGCACGACCTTGCCGTAGTACAGCTTGCCCACCTCGGGGACGAAGCAGATGTCGTCCACCATCTTCTTGGCGGCGTAGGCAGCGGCGGAGTCCACAGCGGAGATGAACACGGAGCCGTCGTCGTCGATGTCCACCTTGGCGCCGGTGTCGGCGCAGATCTTCTGGATGGTCTTTCCGCCGGAGCCAATGACCTCCCGGATCTTATCCACGGGAATCTTCAGGGACAGCATCTTGGGGGCGTACTCGCTGACCTCGGCCCGGGGAGCGGGGATGGCCTTGAGCATGACCTCGGACAGAATCTCCAGCCGGGCCTTGCGGCAGCGCTCCAGAGCGTCGGCGATGATCTCCATGGTCAGGCCCTTGTTCTTCAGGTCCATCTGAATGGCGGTGATGCCCTCGGTGGTACCGGCAACCTTGAAGTCCATTTCGCCGTGGAAGTCCTCAACGCCCTGGATGTCGGTGAAGGTTCTCCACTCGCCGGTCTCCTGGTCGGAGATCAGGCCGCAGGAAATACCGGCCACAGGCCGCTTGATGGGCACGCCGGCGTCCATCAGGGCCAGGGTAGAGCCGCAGATGGAGGCCTGGGAGGTGGAGCCGTTGGAGGACAGCACCTCGGACACCACGCGGATGGCGTAGGGGAACTCCTCCACGCTGGGGATTACGGGCAGCAGCGCCTTTTCCGCCAGAGCGCCGTGGCCGATCTCCCGGCGGGAGGTGGAACGGGCGGCACGGGCCTCGCCGGTGGAGTAGGCGGGGAAGTTATAGTGGTGGATATACCGCTTGGTATCCTCGGGGTAGATGGTATCGATCTTCTGGGCGGCGGACAGGGTGTTCAGGGTGCACACGGACAGCACCTGGGTCTGGCCCCGGGAGAACAGGGCGCTGCCGTGGACTCTGGGCAGCACGCCCACCTCAGCGTCCAGGGGACGAATCTCGTCCATGCCCCGGCCGTCCACACGCTTGCCGGCCAGCAGCCACTTCTTGACCACCTTCTTCTGCATCTTGTACAGGCAGACGTCAATGTGGGTCTCAAAGTCCTCGT
>CAMAKJ010000009.1 GCA_945836055.1 uncultured Clostridia bacterium
ATGGTCAGCCAGGCCAGCCGGGACATGGTGGACGAGCACCTGTGCGGCTGCGACGCGTGTGTGAAGGAACTGGGGCGGTTGAAAAAAGCGGATAAGGTGCCTGCGGAAGTGAACACAGAATCTTTGAAGCGGGTGGGTAAATCAATCCATTATAGAAGAATTCTCGCAGTTTTGACAGTGCTGTTTTTTGCTGCTACCGTTGTAATGGGAATTGCATTACTGCTGGATGCCAGGATATATCTGCCAGCTGAACAGGCGGTTGAATCTGTAGAAAGCAGGGAAAATGGCTCTATTCGTGTTAAGTGGACAGACCAAATTATTGGAATCGGTAACGTAGGCACAGGCAGACGGGATACGGATGATCCTACAGGGAATTTCGGTATCATTGCGTACTCGAATTTGCGGAAGATGCTATTCCCAAAGCCGGTGCTGACCTATGCGGAACAGTCGGATATAATCCGTTCAACCATGACGGAGGAGGGGTACAATTCCCTTTTCGATTGCGTTTCCATTTCCGTTTATCAGTTGGGAGGAGAGGCGAGTACCGTCAATTTCTGGTATTGCAGTGCCAAGAACGGCAGGGGAGAGACGCTCCTTTGGGACGCTGGAAATCCCTATCCAGAAGCGCCACTCTGCAATGTAAACTACCATCTGGCGTATTATTGTGGAGGTCTTGCGATTCTTGCGGCAATACTGGCAGGAATTGCGTATTCTTTGAGAAAGCGCGGGGAAGGGAAACTAGTTCTGTATGCGTCTGTGTTCTTTGGCTGCATCAGTGTGTCCACCGTAATTGCTTGCGCTGGGCAGTTCATGGAGCTATGGGGAGAGTTTACTGAGTCGGTGTTAGATGGCTGGATTTTGACAGTGCCCATGTTTGCGGCTGCAATGTGCGCAATGAAGCTGCATTCGCTTACCAAACAGGACAAGGGGCTGTAAAAACGTAAGGGAGGGTCAGTGACCCTCCCTTTTGTGTCAGAAAGCCTGATTCATCTTATCCTCGACCTTCCAGGCCAGGTCTTCGGCCTTGTTGGCTGCCTTCGCCGCCATGCGCCGCACGGGATTCTGCCGCGGCATCATCAGTATAGCCACGGCACCGGCAGCGGCCCCAAGTCCCGCTGTGATTGCCCATCCTCTGGCATTCATCCGTCTCCCTCCTTCCGAAAATAGTATACCCAGAACGAAAAAATTCAAATCAGGAAGGTTTTTGTCTTTTCAGAAGAAAAAAGCTGTGATATACTAAAAAGAAAGCGCCGGAGGCGGTTATATGTCTGTTGATGTGCTGCAGGAAAAAATTCGCAAAACCAAGAATCCTACCATGGTGGAGCTGCTGCTGCCCCTGTCCAGTCTGCCGCCCCGGTTTCCCGCCGACGCCAAGGGCTGCGGCAGCTTCTGCCGGGAGCTGCTGGCCGGGTTGAAGGGAACGGTTCCGGCGGCGCGCTTCAGCTTCGCGGCCTTCGCCCTTCTGGGCGGAGAGGGAATGGAAGAGCTGGCGCAGACCCTGAGCGCTGCCAAGGCCATGGGCTATTACGCCTTGTTGGACGCTCCGGAACTTCTCTCCCCGACCGCCGCGCAGCTGGCGGCGGACAGATTTTTCGGGGAGGGGGGCGGCTATCCCTGCGACGGACTGGTGATCTCCGGATACCTGGGCAGCGACATCGTAAAACCCTTCCTGCCGTACTGCAAAGACGGGAAAAAGGACCTGTTCGTGGTTGCGAGAACGGGCAACAAGTCCGCGCCGGAGCTGCAGGACCTGCTCACCGGCTCCCGGCTGGTACATACCGTGGCGGTGGATTTAACAAACCGGTTCAGCGGGGAAGCTGTTGGCAAATTCGGCTACTCCCGGGTGGGCGCGGTGGCTGCGGCAACTGCCGCCGAGAGCCTGCGGAGTCTGCGCAGCAAGTACCCTGCCGTCTTTTTCCTTTTGGACGGCTTCGATTCCCCCAGCGCCAACGCCAAAAACTGCTCCTTCGCCTTTGATAAATACGGGCGGGGCGCGGTGGTGTGCGCCGGGGAGTCCATCACCTGCGCCTGGAAGCAGGGACAGTCCGACGGATCGGATTTTGTTGACTGCGCCGTAAAAGCCGCGGAGAGAATGAAGAAAAACCTGACACGGTACGTCACGGTTTTGTGAGGTGAAGAATATGAAGATTTACGGAAGCATGCTCTGCCCGGACTGCGTGAAGTGCCGGGAGGAACTGGATAAGGCGGGAATTACCTACGAATTCCTGGATTTTGGAGAGAATCTGCAAAATCTGAAGGATTTTCTGAAGATTCGGGACGGCAATCCTCTGTTTGACGAAGCCCGCAGGGAAGGGAAGATCGGAATTCCCTGCATTGTCCGGGAAGACGGGAGCGTCAGTCTTGAGTGGAATATGTAGCCGGGGCCTTTGCCCCGGTTGGATTATCGGACGTTGGGCGCACTCTGACGGGCGCGGCCTTCCACCGTGTTCTCGGTGCTGCCGGTGCCGTTGGTGGTGTTGGTCTCCTCCAGAGGGCCGTTGCCATGGTCAATGGTTGCATCGGTGGAGGGGGTAGTGTGCTCCGTGGTGGGCGCGGTGGTGGCGTGGGTCGTCTCCGTGGCGGCAGTCGTCGGCATGGTGGTGGGAACGGTGTTCCGGGCCGGGTCCTGGTTGGTGCAGCCGCAGCCGGCGAACAGCGCCGCGGTAAGGACTAAGGTAATTGCGAGAATACTGTATTTTTTCATATGATTACCTCCAAATGAATCTTGCTTCGTAGCTATTATTTCCCGGAAAACGGCGTTTACGCTGGAAATGGTTGCCATAACCAGTTAGCAAAAGCTAACAAAGAAAACACGTTTTTTCTGTTTTTTTCATTGCTTTTTTCAGGAAAACTATGTATAATATTCCTGATATTAAATACAAAGGAGAGTTCTTTACCATGAAGAAGCTCGCTGTCAAGAAAAACGTGGAGTGCATGGCCTGCCTGCAGTGCGTACAGGCCTGCTCCGAGGCATTCTATAAGGACTTTGACGAGGACCTGAGCTGCATCCGCATTGTAGCCAAGGGCACCGGCGCCAAGCCCAACACCTGCATCCAATGCGGCAAGTGCATGCGCACCTGCGAGCACGAGGCCATTACCCAGAACCCCAAGACCGGCGTGTACATGATCAACAAGAAGAAGTGCGTCGGCTGCGGCAAGTGCGCCGAGGCCTGCCCCATGCACGTCATTGCCTTCAAGCAGGGCGGCACCGCTTCCAAGTGCATCGCCTGCGGCATCTGCGCCAAGGCCTGCCCCATGGAAGTCCTGGAAATCGTGGAGAAGTAAGTACATACAAAGCCGGACGGGAAGCCGTCCGGTTTTTGTTTTCTTCCTTAATTTTGGATTAAGTTTTGCTTTCCTGCCTTACCGAAGGGAAAAGGAAGAAAAAAGGACTTGTAATACAGCCGCCGGCATGGTATAATGCGGCTGAATTATGATGCGCTTTGCCCTTTAGGAGGTACGAAATGAGCGGACGTTATGAAAAAAAGAAGGAAAAGAAGCCGGCCGGCTGGAAAAAGCCGGTTCTGATTGTGCTTTTGGTTCTGGTCGTGCTGATCGCGGCGGTGGTTGTCGGCGTTACCGTGTACTACAATGCCATGCTGAACAAGATCAATAAGGTGGAAGTGCCGAAGATTAACTACGCGGCGCTGGCAACCGAGACCACCCAGGCGGCGGATGCGGAAACCACGGAAGCCGCCACCGAGGAAACCACGGAGACGACGGAAGCGACGGAGCCCCATGTGGCCTCCAGCGCGGACTATATCAACATTTTGCTGGTTGGTCAGGCTGCCCGGGAGGGCGAAGCGGAGCGCTTTGCCGACACCATGATTCTGTGCACCCTGAATACATATGAAAAGACCATCACCCTGACCTCTTTGCTCCGGGACACGCTGGTGCAGTATCCCCAGTATACGGACACTGCGGGTAAGGCCCATTCTGGCGGTAAGATCAAGCTGACCACCATCTATCACAACGGCTACATCTGCACCCGAACCACCGCAGACGCAATGGGTCTGATGAACCTGACCCTGTACAAGAATTTCGGCATCGAGGTTGATTACGATGTGGAGGTGGACTTCGAGGCGTTTGTCAAGATCATCGACCTGATTGGCGGCGTAAACGTTGACCTGACCGCCGCCGAGGCGAAGTACCTGAACGAACAGGGCTTTGCCGCCAAGGAAGGAAGATTCCACCTGGACGGCGGCCCCGCTCTGTGCTTTGCCCGTATGCGTCATGCCGATGGTGACAATGACAGCGACATTATTCGTACCGAGCGTCAGAGACGGTTCATGGCCGAGGTGCTGCATCGGCTGAAGAAGCTGAGTCTCTCCGATGTCCAGAACATCGCCAACGAGGTGCTGCCCATGGTGACCGTGAGCATGAGCAATTCCGAGATAACGGATCTGCTGCTGAAGCTGATTCCCATGCTGCCGGATCTGGAGATTGTGCAGAGCGGCAGCTGCCCCGCCCATTTCTGGGGCGAGATGCTGGACATCTACGGCGACGGTGTGCAGCACAGCGTTCTGAAGTATGACATCAACAAGACAACCCAGGCCATGCGCTATATCACCAAGGGTGAAGGCGAGCTACCGGAAGGTTATTAACAACAGCGTTACCTCCGCCGCGTATGCGGCGGAGGTAATTTGTTACATAAATTTCATGTTTGTCATAATTGCAAAGACGGTGGGAATATGGTATACTGAATATGATTTAACACCCGGAGGCGTTTATGACTGAATTGACGGAATTCCAGCGGAAGATTGCCGAAATACTGCCGGAGACGGCGCTTCGTTTTGAGGAGCCTTTGGCAAAACACACGTCCTTTCGCATCGGCGGCTGCGCCGAGGTGATGGCGTTTCCAAGAAAACGGGAAGAGCTGGCGGACATTTTGAAAAAGTCCGCTTTATTGGACTGCAAGCCTGTTATCCTAGGCGCAGGAACCAACGTACTGGCGCCGGACGAGGGCGTCCGGGGGATGGTTGTCTGCCTGAAGGACTGCCTGGATGGCATGGAGCAGCTGGACGATACCCACATTCGGGTGATGGCGGGGGTGACCATGGCCCGGGCGGCGGTGTTCGCGGCAAATCTGGGGCTGTCCGGTATGGAATTCGCCCACGGCATTCCCGGTACGGTGGGCGGCGGCGTGTATATGAACGCCGGAGCCTACGGCGGGGAAATCCGCCAGATCTGCCAAAGCGTGGAAGTTATGGACTTTGACGGGACGCTGCGCCGGCTGTCCAACCCGGAAATGCAGTTTTCCTACCGCCACAGTATTCTGGAGGATCGGCCGGGGATCGTGGTCAGCGCGGATTTTGCTCTGGAACCGGGAGAATCCCAGGCCATCCGGGCCAAAATGAAAGAATTGATCGGCAAACGCACCGCATCCCAGCCCCTGGATATGCCCTCTGCCGGTTCGGCCTTTAAGCGCCCGGCAGGCGGCTACGCCGCCGCCCTCATCGAGCAGGCGGGGATGAAGGGCTATCGCTGCGGCGGCGCGGCGATTTCCGAGAAACACGCGGGCTTTGCCGTGAACCTGGGAAACGCAACGGCGGCGGATGTGAAAAATCTGCTGCGGCAGGTGTCTGACCGGGTATTTGACCGGACCGGAATCCGCCTGGAACCGGAAGTGCGGATCTGGTGAACCCCGCCAAGAAAGGAGAATTCCCTATGTCACAGTCCTTTTCCGCGGCGGCCAAGGCGGAAATCTGCCGGGAGCTGCCCCAGAAGCACTGCTGCGCCTTAGCGGAATGCTTCGGGGTTTTGCTGTTTGCCAACAGCTTTTCCGCAGAGGGAATCCGGATTGTAACCGAAAGCCGGGAGTTTGCCTATATTCTGCCCAAGCTGTTCAAGCGGGCCTTTGATCTGCCCTTCGACAGCTATCCCAGCCTGGAAGCTCCCGGAAAGCTGGCGTTTCAGATCCGGGAGGCCGGAAAAATCGGGAAGATTATGGAAGCCTTCGGCTTTGCCCCCAGAACCACCATGGCGCTCCATGTGAATCTGCCGGTGGTGGAGGAGGAGTGCTGCAAGGTGTCCTTTCTCCGGGGAGCGTTCCTCGCCGGGGGCAGCGTCACCGACCCCGGCAAGGGATATCATCTGGAGCTGGCGACCACCCATCAAAGCGTCGCCCGGGAGACGGACGCGCTGATCCGGGAGGTCATGGGCTTTGCTCCCAAGACGGCCGGCCGGGGCGGGGGACAGGTTTTGTATCTCAAGCAGAGCGAGCTGATTTCCGATTTCCTCACCCTGCTGGGAGCGCCGGTGGCTGCCATGGCCATCATGGAAGCCAGACTGGAAAAGGAACTGAACAACAAGGTCAATCGCCGCTGCAACTGCGACGACGCCAACATATCCAAGGTCGTGGAGGCGGCCCAGGAGCAGCTGGGAGCCATCCGGGTTTTGAGGGAAGCGGGCAGGCTGGATACCCTGCCGGAGAAAATCAAACAGGCGGCGCTGGCGCGGGAGAATAACCCCTCTGCGTCCCTGTCCGAACTGGCGGAAATGATGGAGCCGCCGATCACGAAGCCCGCCATGAACAACCGCATGAAGCGGCTGCTGCAGCTGGCGGAAGAGGTGAAGCCATGAGCTTTGTACATTTGCATGTCCATACCGAATACAGCCTCCTGGACGGCGCCTGCCGCATCGACGGAATCATGGACCGGGTGAAGGAGCTGGGGCAGACCGCCGTTGCCATCACCGACCACGGCGTGATGTACGGCTGTATCGACTTCTACAAGGCCGCCAAAGCCGCCGGGGTCAAGCCTATCATCGGCTGCGAGGTCTACGTGGCCCGGCGGGGGATAGCCGATCGGGTCCACGGCATCGACAACGATCCTTATCATCTGGTGCTGCTGTGCGAAAACCGGACGGGGTATGAAAACCTGTGCTATCTGGTGTCGGAAGCCTTCATTCACGGCTTTTACGGCAAGCCCAGAGTGGATTTGCAGCTTTTGGAGCAGCACCATGAGGGCCTGATCGCCCTGTCCGCCTGCCTGGCGGGGGCGATTCCCCAGTATCTGATGGAAGAGAACTATGATTCGGCGAAACAATACGCCCAGAATCTGTCCCGGATTTTTGGGGAGGGGAATTTCTTCCTGGAGCTGCAGGATCACGGCATCGACGAGCAGCGCCCGGTGAACCAGGGGGTGCAGCGCCTGGCCCGGGAACTGGGACTGCCCCTGGTGGTCACCAACGACGCCCACTATCTGCGCAAAGAGGACGCGGAAATGCAGGACGTGCTCCTGTGCATCCAGACCGGCAAGACGGTGGACGACCAGAACCGGATGCGGTTTCCCAGTGACGAATTTTACCTCAAGAGCGAGGAAGAGCTGCGCACCCTGTTCCCCGGCTGTGACGAGGCCTTTGAGAATACCGCCCGCATCGCCGAGAGGTGCAATCTGGAATTTACCTTCCACGAATACCACCTGCCCTCCTACCCGGTGCCCCAGGGGTACACGGATGAGGAATATTTCCGTATGCTCTGCGAGGAGGGCTTTGCTGAGCGGTATCCCGATCCGCCCCAGGCCTACCGGGACCGGCTGGAGTACGAAATCGGCGTCATCAGTCGGATGGGGTATGTGAACTACTATCTCATCGTCTGGGACTTTATCCACTTCGCTAAGTGCAGCGGCATTCCCGTGGGGCCGGGGCGCGGCTCCGGCGCGGCGTCCATCGTCGCCTACTGTATGCACATCACGGAAATCGACCCCATGAAGTATAACCTCATCTTCGAGCGTTTCCTCAATCCCGAGCGGGTGAGTATGCCGGATTTCGACACCGATTTCAGCCCGGAGCGCCGGGGTGAGGTCATGGAATACGTCATGGAGAAATACGGCGCGGATCACGTCGCCCAGATTGTGACCTTCGGCACCATGGCCGCCCGGGGCGCCATCCGGGACGTGGGACGGGCGCTGAACTTTTCCTACGCCGAGACGGATGTGGTGGCCAAGCTGGTGCCCACCATGCCCCTGCACCTGACGCTGGCGGAGGCGCTGAAGATTTCTCCCAAGCTGAAGGAAATGTACGACGGCGACGAGCGGGTCAGACTGCTCATTGACACCGCCCGGAAGCTGGAGGGAATGCCCCGGAACACCTCCACCCACGCCGCCGGCGTGGTCATTACAGCCCAGCCGGTGAATACCTATGTGCCCCTGTCCCGGAACGACGACACCGTGGTCACCCAGTACACCATGACCACCATTGAAGAGCTGGGGCTTCTGAAAATGGACTTCCTGGGCCTGCGGAACCTGACGGTGATTCAGGACGCGGAGGCCCTGGCAAGGCAGGAAGACCCGG
This sequence comes from uncultured Clostridia bacterium, assembly GCA_945836055.1. Lineage (GTDB taxonomy): Bacteria > Bacillota > Clostridia > Oscillospirales > Oscillospiraceae > Faecousia. The sequence continues at coordinate 8,293 of CAMAKJ010000009.1, forward strand.
ACTTCTCCATAGCCAAGGCCCCGGACAACGATCCAAAGACCTTCGCCATGCTGGCGGAGGGAAAGACCCAGGGCGTTTTCCAGCTGGAATCGGCGGGCATGACTGGCGTGTGCGTCAGTATGCGGCCGTCCTCCATCGAAGATCTGACGGCTATTGTGGCGCTGTACCGCCCCGGCCCTATGGACTCCATTCCCAAGTTCATCGAAAACAAGCTTCATCCGGAGAAGGTAACCTATAAAACGCCTCTGCTGGAGCCGATTCTCAAGGTGACCTACGGCTGCATCGTCTACCAGGAGCAGGTTATTGAGATTTTCCGAACCCTGGGCGGCTACTCCATGGGGCAGGCGGACAACATCCGCCGGGCCATTTCCAAGAAGAAGCAGAAAATCATTGACGCCGAGCGGAAAACCTTCGTCTACGGCGACAAGGAGCAGCATATCGACGGCTGTATTGCCCGGGGCGTACCGGAGGCGGTTGCCCAGTCGCTGTATGACGAAATCGTGGATTTCGCCAACTATGCCTTCAACAAGGCCCACGCGGTGTGCTACGCCGTGGTGGCCTACCAGACGGCCTACCTCAAGTGCCACTATCCAAGGCAGTATATGGCGGCGCTGATGACCTCGGTGCTGGATTCGGCTACCAAGATTTCCGGCTACATCGCCGAATGTCGGGAAATGGGGATTCCGGTGCTGCCCCCGGACATCAACCATTCGGAAGACTATTTTACCGTTGAGGGCGACGCCATCCGCTTCGGCCTTGGCGCGGTGAAGAACGTGGGGCGGGGGCTGATTCGCTCCATATCCGCCAAACGAAAGGAAGGCGGCTCCTTCAAATCCATGGAGGATTTCCTGGAGCGGATGGGGGAGGGGGAGCTGAACAAGCGCGCCGTGGAAAACTTCATCAAATGCGGCGCCATGGACGGCTTCGGCTACCACCGCAGCGAGCTCCTGGCGGTGTACGACCAGCTGATGGACAGCGTGGCCGACTCCCGGAAAAAGAATCTGGAAGGTCAGTTGGGGCTGTTTTCCATGCTGGAGGAGGACGACGAGGCGGGAAAAGTGCCCATTCCCAAGCTGAAGGAGCTGAACAAGGCGGACATGCTCGCCATGGAGAAGGAGACCACCGGCATCTACATTTCCGGCCACCCCATGGACGATTACCGCCCCTTCCTCCGCAGCACACGGGTGGTGCATATCGGCGCGCTGCTGGAGGAGGACAGCGGCTACGAGGACGATCAGATCGTCAGCGTGGCGGGTATCGTCCAGAATGTGAAGATGAAAACCACCCGAAACAATTCCATGATGGCCTACATCACCGTGGAGGACGATACCGCCTCCATGGAAATGCTGGCCTTTTCCAACGTGCTGAGCCAGTACGGCGGGTATCTCCGGGAAAACAGTCCTGTGGTCATCACCGGCCGGCTCTCCATCCGGGAGGAAAAGGAGCCGCAGATCGTCATCAACCGGGCCCGTCCCATTTCGGACTATGCCGACGGAAGCGGGCCGGAGCCGGGGCAGCTCCGCCCCCCGCAGATGCAAAACGGCACGCTGTATCTGCGCCTGCCGGGGGAAGCGGGGAAGCTGTTTCCCAAGATCCGGGCGATTCTCAACATGTTCCCCGGGGACAGCGGCGTGGTTTTGTACTTCAGCGATACCGGAAAGCGCCGGGGCACCCGGTGCGAGCTTCGCAGCAGTATGCTCGCGGAGCTGAAAAATGTCCTGGGGGAAGCAAATGTTGTGCTGAAATAGCTTTCCTTTTGCAGGATATTGTGGTATAATACCCTTTTGAGAGGAGCTGATGCCGTGAAAAAGCGAATATGGCTGACGCTGGCACTGGTCCTTGCGGCGTGCCTGCTTTCCGGCTGCGCCCTGCAGACGGTGGAGGAAATGTATGCCCTTCCCAAGCGGTCGGAAGCGTACAACAGCCTGCAGACCGCCATCGACTCCGCCATGTACGGCCTGACCTACGCCGCGCCGGTGTCCGGTGAGAACCAGCAGACGGTGCAGATGGCGGATCTGGACGGCGACGGCGTGGAGGAATATATCGTCTTTGCCCAGGGCGGCTCCGCCAAGCCCTTGCAGGTCCTGATTTTCCGGCAGGAGGAGGATGGAACCTGCCGCCTGACGGAGGTTATCGAGAGCAACGGCACCGCCTTTGACCAGGTGGAATATGTACAGATGGACGGTCTGCCCGGATATGAGCTGGTGGTTGGCCGTCAGGTCAGCGACCAGGTGATGCGCAGCGTGTCGGTGTACTCCTTTTCCGGCGGCAGCGCGGAGCAGCTCATGATGGTGGGGTGCTCCAAATTTCTCACCTGTGATTTGGATTCGGACGGCTGCAGGGAACTGATGGTCATTCTCCCCGGCGAATCGGAAACCGGTACGGGCTCCGCGGTGCTCTACCGGATTCACGGGGGAACCGTGGAACGTTCCCTTGAGGTGGATATGTCGGAGGAACCCTCCCATATCAAGCGGATCACGGTGGGCAGGCTCAGCAGCGGCGAATCGGCGGTGTTTATAGCCAGCGCCGTCAGCGACAAGGCGATCGTCACGGATGTGTTCGCCTGGCGGGACGGACAGTTTACCAATATTTCCTTCTCCGGTGAATCGGATACCAGTGTTCAGACCCTGCGCAACTTCTACGTTTACGCCGACGACATCGACGGCGACGGGGTGCTGGAGCTTCCCAGCCTGATCACCATGAAGCGGGTCTTCGCGGAAAAGGAGAACCGTCAGAAATTCCTGATTCGCTGGTATGCCATGGACATCGCTGGCAGGGAGCAGGATAAGCTGTATACCTTCCACGACTACCTGGGCGGCTGGTATTTGCAGCTGGACTACAGCTGGGCGGCCCGGGTTTCCGTGGAGCAGGAGGGAAGCGCCTACACATTCTACCTGTGGGACGCAAACTACCGGGAGGCCACGGCCCTGTTCACCATTTACAGCCTCACCGGCGGCAGCCGGGAAGAGGATGCCGTCGTAGACGGCCGGTTCGCTTTTTACCGCGCCGAGGGCGTGGTTTACGCCGCAAGACTGGAGGTCAGCGCGGCGGAGTACGGCATCACGGAAAATCAACTGATTAACAGCTTCCATCTGATCCGGCAGGATTGGAAAACGGGAGAGACTTGAGGGGTTTGCTATGAAAAAAGTACTGATTATGGAAGATGAACTGAACATCCGCAGCTTTGTGGTCATCAACCTGAAGCGGGCCGGGTACGATGCCATTGAAGCGGGCACCGGACAGGAGGCCTTGGACGCCATTGAGTCCACCCCGGACATCGGCGTCGCCATTCTGGACATCATGGTGCCGGGGGACATGGACGGTTTTGAGGTCTGCCGCCGCATCCGCGCCACCAATAAGCAGATCGGCATCATTATGCTCACCGCCCGTACCCAGGAGATGGACAAGGTCACCGGTCTGATGACCGGCGCGGACGACTATGTCACCAAGCCCTTCTCTCCTGCAGAGCTGACCGCCCGGATTGACGCGCTGTACCGCCGCATCGGCGGCGACAATACCGCCGTCTCCGAGCTGCTGACCCAGGGCCCCTTCGTAATGAACACCCGGAACCACACCCTGGAGAAGAACGGAAACCGCATCCGCCTGACCCAGGTGGAGTACGCGATTCTGAAGCTGTTCATGCAGAATCCCGGCCGGGCGCTGTCCCGGGAGGATATTCTCTCCGCCGTCTGGGGACGGGACTATGAGGGAGAGCTGAAGATTGTGGACGTGAATATCCGGCGTCTGCGTCTGAAAATTGAGGACGATACCGCCAATCCCACCTACATCACCACGGTCTGGGGCCTGGGCTATAAGTGGGGCGCATAATCCCGATGAACAGGAAGTCCATGAGAAAAATCGGCGGTCTGCGAAAGCGCTGGCTGCTGAACACTGTCGGCGTGGTCTTCGCATTGGGACTGGTGTGCGTGATGGCGGTGACGGCTTCCTATGCCACCCATTACTACTCGAATATGCAGTCGGACATGGAAAACCGGGCCAAAACCACCACGGAATTCTTCGCCGGCTACATCAACCAGAATTACAACGAGTATTATCAGTCCTGCATTACCTACGCCCAGACCTTTGAGGACAAGGGGAAAATCGAACTCCAGTTTATCAACAATCAGGGAAGCCTGGTGGCGTCCTCCTACGGCCCCTGGGCGGGGCCGTCCCCCAGCACACCGGAGATTCAAAACGCCATCAGCATCCGGGACAGCAGCGCCTATGTGGGCCGTGACCCGGATACCGGGGAGCGGATCATGGCGGTGTCCTGCCCCATGATTTATTCCAACGGCGAGGTCATCGGCGTGCTTCGCTATGTCACCTCCACCCGGCTGGTGGACCGGCAGATTTTTTTGACGGCTTTGGTGTGCAGCTTTGTTCTGGCGGTGGTGCTGGGCGTGGTGGTGTTCAGCAGCGGCTACTATATCCGTTCCATTCTGAATCCCGTTGCGGAGATCACGGAAAAGGCCCAGCGCATCGCCGCCGGCAGCTACGGCGTCCAGATTCAGACGCCCTACCGGGACGAAATCGGCGACCTGGCGGACACCATCAACGAAATGTCCACCAAAATCGCCCAGAATGAAAAGATGCAGGCGGAGTTCATCTCCCAGCTGTCCCATGAGCTGCGCACGCCCCTCACCGTCATCAACGGCTGGAGCGAAACCCTGCTTGCCGGGGACAATCTGGATGCGGATACCCGGCAGGGCATGAAGATCATCTCCAGCGAGGCCAAGCGCCTGACGGAAATGGTCATGGATCTGCTGGACTTCACCCGGATGCAGGATGGCCGCATGACCCTTGCGGTGGAACAGACGGACATCCGGGGGGAGTTTGAGGATACCGTGTATATGTACGGCAGCCGCCTGGCCCAGGACGGCATTCAGCTGGTGTACCTGGACAACGACGAGGACATCCCGGACATTCCCTGCGATCCTCAGCGGATGCGGCAGGTGTTTCTGAACATTCTGGACAACGCCGCCAAGCACGGCGGCTCCGGCAAGCGCATCGAGGCGTCCATGTCTTTTGAGGACGGCTGCGTCGTGGTGCGCATCCGGGACTACGGCCCCGGCATCCCGGAGGACGAGCTGCCTCTGGTGAAGAAAAAATTCTACAAGGGCAGCTCCAGTGTCCGGGGTACGGGCATCGGCCTGGCTGTGTGCGATGAGATCGTGGAAATGCACGGCGGCACGCTGACCCTGGAAAACGCGGAGGGCGGCGGTACGCTGGTTACCATCCGTCTGCCCGCCGAGCATTGAGGAGACACATATGGCAAAGAATGAAACCGAATGCTGTGAAAAATTCAAAACCATGATCGGCGGCCAGGCGCTGATCGAGGGCATTATGATGCGGGGCCCGGAAAAGGACGCCGTCGTCATCCGGGGCAAGGACGGTCTGACCGTGGAGGTCACCCCCCGGAAGCTGAATCCTCCCAAATCCTGGAAAACCTGGCCCTTTATCCGGGGCATGTTCAACTTCTTTGACGCCCAGGTTGTGGGCGTCAAGGCGCTGCTGCGCTCGGCCGATTTGGCACCGGAGGAAATGCAGGAGGAGCCGTCCAGGTTTGACGTGTGGCTTGAAAAGAAGCTGGGCAGCGAAAAATTTCAGCACGCCATTGTGGGCGTGGCCGTAGCCATGGGGCTGGCCCTGTCCATCGGCCTTTTCTTCCTGCTGCCCATGGTGATCAGCGGCTTTTTTGACAAACTCATCACCAGCACCCTGCTTCTGAATCTGGTGGAAGGCGTCATCCGTATGGCGATTTTCATGGCCTACATGATTCTGGTCTCCCGGATGCCGGATATGAAGCGGGTGTTTTCCTACCACGGCGCGGAGCACAAAACCATCCGCTGCTATGAGGCGAAGCTGCCCCTGACGGTGGAAAACGTGCGGAAAATGACCCGGTTCCACCCCCGGTGCGGCACCAGCTTCCTGCTGGTGGTGATGGTGATCTCCATTCTGGTGTTCTCCGTCGCCTCCTCCGCGCTGCTGGCGGTTTTCCCGGGGCTTTCAGCCATTCGCGGCAGCTTCGGCTACCGGCTGCTGATGATTGCCTTTAAGCTGCTTCTGCTGCCGGTGGTGGTTGGCATCACCTACGAAATCAACCGCTGGTGCGGCGGGCATGACAACGCCTTTACAAGGTTTCTGTCCGCCCCCGGCATGTGGATGCAGCACTTTACCACCAACGAGCCGGACGACTCCATGATCGAGGTGGGCATTGCCGCCGTTCAGGCGGTGCTGCCCGAAAAGGAGGGCGCTGACCGTTGGTAAAGCAATACGGTGAGCTGTATCTGGACGCCCGCCGGGCGCTTCTGGAAACCGAGGATGCCCAGACGGCGGGGATGATGGCTCGGCATCTGCTGTGCAGAATTTCCGGAAAAACCCAGGAATCCATTCTGGCTGACCGGGACCTGTACGCCTCCGAGGAAACCTGCCGCCGGATGCACGCCGCGGTGCGGCGGCTGCTGGACGGAGAGCCACTGGCCTACGTTCTTGGGGAGTGGGAGTTTTACGGGCTGAACCTGAAGGTGACGCCGGACGTGCTGATTCCCCGGGACGATACCGTCGCCGTGGCGGAGCTGGCCATCCGGAAGGGGCTGTTTCTTGACCAGGACCCCCGGATTCTGGATCTGTGCTGCGGCTCCGGCTGCATCGGCCTTGCCATTGCCAGCCGGGTCAAGGACGCCAAGGTGACCCTGGCGGACTTCAGTCCGGAAGCCCTGGCGGTGGCGAAGGAGAACACCCTGCTGAACCATCTGGGCGGCCGGGTGCGGTGCGTACAGGCGGACGCCAGACTGCGGGCTCCGGCGTTTCTGGGAAAATACGATATGATTGTCTCCAATCCCCCCTATGTCACCGGTGCGGAGATGGAGACGCTTCCTCACAGCGTCAAGGATTTTGAACCCCACATGGCACTGTACGGCGGCGACGACGGCCTGGATTTCTACCGGGCCATTTCGGAAAACTTCGCGCCTGCGCTGAAACCGGGGGGATACCTCTGCTATGAGTTCGGCATGGGCCAGGGTGACGCCGTGTGCCGGATTCTGGAGGAAAACGGGTATACCATTCTGGAGAGAACCAGAGATTATAACGGTAGAGAAAGAGCCGTGCTGGCGCAGTACGGCAGGAAGGAAGGTTAACATGGCTACGAAAAAAACGGCTTACGAGGCGCCCGCTCCTGCGGAGGATAAGAAAAAGGCCCTGCAGACGGCTCTGGCACAGATCGACAAGAACTTCGGCAAGGGGACGGTGATGCGTCTGGGCGACCGGCCGGAGATGAACGTGGAGGCAATTCCCACCGGCTCTCTGGCGCTGGACGCGGCGCTTGGCATCGGCGGTGTGCCCAAGGGCAGAATCATTGAGATTTACGGCCCGGAATCCTCCGGCAAAACCACCTTGGCCCTGCACATTCTGGCGGAAGCCCAGAAGCGGGGCGGAGAGGTTGCGTTCGTGGACGCGGAGCACGCCCTTGACCCGGTATACGCCGCCGCTCTGGGTGTGGATACGGACAATCTGCTGGTGTCCCAGCCGGATACCGGCGAACAGGCGCTGGAAATCACTGACGCGCTGGTGCGCTCCGGCGCGGTGGACGCGGTGGTGGTGGACTCTGTTGCCGCGCTGGTGCCCAAGCAGGAAATCGAGGGCGAAATGGGCGATACCTTTGTGGGCCTGCAGGCGCGGCTCATGTCCCAGGCGCTGCGGAAGCTGGCGGGCACCATTGCCAAGACCAACTGCGTGGTCATCTTCATCAACCAGCTGCGTATGAAGATCGGCACCATGTACGGCAACCCCGAAACCACCACCGGCGGCAATGCCCTGAAGTTCTACGCCTCCGTCCGTCTGGACGTGCGGCGTATTGAGCAGATCAAGGAGGGCACCAACGTCATCGGCAACAAGACCCGGGTCAAGGTGGTCAAGAACAAGGTCGCCCCGCCCTTCCGGGAAGCGGTGTTTGAAATCCTGTACGGCAAGGGCATCTCCAAGTGGGGCGAACTGGTGGATCTGGCGGTTCAGCTGGACATCGTCCAGAAGAGCGGCAGCTGGTTCTCCATGGGCGATGAACGCATCGGCCAGGGCGCCAACGCCGTGAAGGACTATTTTATCAACAACCCGGACATCGCCGCGAAGGTGGAGGCTGAGGTGCGGGAGAACCTTTGGAAGCTGAACAGCGGCGCGCCCAAGGCCCCTGCCAAGGCTGCCGATAAAGCGGTAGCCGTCAGCGCCGACGATTTTGACGATGAAGCTTGAGACCCTGAAAACCGCCCCTGACCGTGCCGGGCGGTACTGGGTCACCTTCGAGGACGGAACCAGAATGGGACTGTACCGGCAGACCGTGGAGGACTTTGGCCTGTATTCCGGCATGGAGCTGGATGACGGGCAGATGGAGAACCTTCGCACCGCGGCGGGGCAGATGTCCGCCAAAATGCGGGCGGTTCGCATTGTTTCCGCAACCAGCGTCTCCCGGCGGGATCTGGAGGAGCGTCTGGTGCGCAAGGGCGAGGACCCGGAGCAGGCCAGGCAGGCGGTAAACTGGATGTCAGACCTTCACCTGGTAGACGACCGTGCCACGGCGGAGCAGGTGGTGAATTCCTGCATTTCCAAAGGCTACGGTCTGGCCAGAGCGAAGCAGGCGCTGTACGAAAAGCGGATTCCCAGGGAATACTGGGACGAGGTCCTAGAGGATTACCCGGACCAGTCCGAGAAAATCACCGCATTCCTGCAATCCCGGCTGGACGCGGACTCCGACGAGAAAGCGGTAAAGCGTGCCATCGACGCGCTGCTCCGCCGGGGCCACAGCTACGGCGCGATTCGCCGGGCGCTGGACAGTCTCAGCTTTGATACAGAAGATTTTCAGGAGGAATTCTGAACATGGCAAATATTGGCTTTATCTCCCTCGGCTGCGCAAAAAATCAGGTGGACTGCGAGCGGATGATGTACCGGGTGCAGGAGGCGGGGCATACCGTCAAATCCGACATCGCCGGCAGCGACGTGGTGGTGATCAACACCTGCGGCTTCATCGATTCGGCAAAATCCGAGGCCATCGACTACATTCTGCAAACCGCCGCCCTGAAGGCGGAGGGACTGGTGGGAAAGATTCTGGTCACCGGCTGCCTGTCTCAGCGGTATCAGCAGGAAATTCTGACGGAAATGCCCGAAGTGGACGGCATTCTGGGCACCGGCAGCTATACGGAAATCGTTCCCGCCATTGAAAAGCTCCTTTCCGGTGAGCAGGTGGTGGATTTCGGCTCCATCGATGCCCCCGAGGTGGAGACGGGGCGGGTTGTGACCACTCTGGAGCACTATGCCTTTATCAAAATTGCCGAGGGCTGCGACAACCACTGCGCCTACTGCGTCATCCCCTCTCTGCGGGGTAAATACCGCAGCCGCCAGATGGACGACGTGCTCTATGAAGCACGGATGCTTGCAGCCAACGGCGTGAAGGAGCTGATTGTGGTAGCCCAGGACACCAGCCGCTACGGCACCGACCTGCCCGGGCACAAGCGTCTGCTGCCGGAGCTGCTGCACAGGCTCTGCGAAATCGACGGCCTGCACTGGGTTCGGGTTCACTACGTCTATCCCGACGAGATTGATGACGAATTCATCACAGTTATGGCTCAGGAGCCGAAGATCGTCAAATATCTGGATATTCCCATCCAGCACTGCAATGACAAAATCCTGAAGCGCATGAACCGCCGGGGCAGCGGAGAATTCCTGCGGGAACTGTTCACCAAGCTCCGTGCGGGGATTCCCGGCCTTGTAATCCGCACCAGCCTGATTACCGGTCTGCCCGGGGAGGGCGAAGGGGAATTTGAGGAGCTTTGCGAATTCCTGCGGGAGCAGCGGCTGGAGCGGGTGGGCGCCTTTGCTTTCTCTCCCGAGGAAGGCACCCCCGCCGCGGAGATGGAGCATGTGGACACGGAGACAGCCGTCAAGCGGGCGGAAATCGTGGAAATGCTCCAATCGGAAATCATGGACGCATATAATGCTGCCCGAATCGGAACTACCATGGAGGTTCTGGTGGACGGCTATGACGAGGAAACGGAGCAGTTCTACGGCCGCACCTACGCCGACTCCCCGGACATTGACGGGCGGGTCTGGATTTCCTCGGAGGAACCCCTTCGGGAGGGCGAATTTGTGACGGTGAAAATGGACGGCACGGTGGACGGCGACCTGTGCGGCTATGTTGTGGAGGCGGAAGTATGACCCTGGCAAGTAAAATCACCCTGGTGCGGGTTGCGATGATTCCGGTGTATCTCGTGACCATGTACTTATCCGGCGGCGTCACGGGAACATGGATGTATGTGTCCCTGGCGATCTTCATCATTGCCAGCCTGACGGATTTTCTGGACGGCTACATTGCCCGCCACTACAACCAGACCACGGATTTCGGAAAATTCCTTGACCCTCTGGCTGATAAGCTGCTGGTGATTGCCGCCATGTGCATGTTCTGCCAGTGGGGGGTGTTCCCCGCTTGGGCGCTGATGATTGTGCTGACCCGGGAATTTGCCGTGACGGGACTGCGGCTCATTGCTGTGCAGAAGGGCAATGTCATCGCCGCCGGCTGGAGCGGCAAGGTCAAGACCGCCAGCACCATGATCGGCCTGTGCATCATGATGGCCCTGCCCGGAATCCCGGTGCTGAACTGGGTCGTCATCGGCGTGATCGTCGTCACCACCGTCTATTCCGGCGCGGAGTATTTTGTCCGGAACTGGAAGTGCCTGTGGAGCTGACGGGCTTTTCAAAACGCTGCTGTCCTGCATTTTCGGGATGGCGGCGTTTTTTCTTTTCCGCCTGCAACAATTCGACCTGCGAAATCGTTTCTAACGTGAGAGGAGGGGACGGCAATGCCCACTTTGCTGCGTACCAACAAAGAGATCATGGAAATCTATGACCGCCAGGTGGACACCGTTTACCGGGTCTGCTATGCCTTCATGAAAAACCCGGCGGACGCCGAGGACATGACACAGGAAACCTTTCTGCGGCTGATGTCCAATGAAAAACCTTTTGCCGATGAGCGCCATGAAAAAGCCTGGCTCATCGTTACGGCGTCCAATCTTTGCAAGGACGCCCTGAAAAAATGGTGGCGTCGGCACGAGGATATCGAAGATTATCTGCACCTGCCCCAGCAGACAGGGGAGGACAGAAGCGACGTGCTTTCCGCCATTCTGGCGCTGCCCAAGGACTATAAGGATGCCGTGTACATGTTCTACTACGAGGGCTACTCCACAGGGGAAATCGCCAGATACCTGAACTGTCCGGAGAGTACCGTCCGCAGCCGCCTGTCCCGGGGACGGAAACGGCTGACGACCATGTTGGGAGGTGCTGACAAATGAGAAGCAGGTTATTTGTGGACGCCATGAACACCGTCAATCCCACGCCCGCCCAGAAGGAAAAAATGCGCGCAGTGCTGGAAGCCCGGCTGCCCGCCGAAAAGCCCCGCCGCCGGGGCGAATATCAGGCCCGCGCCGCGACGAACCACTGGTGGACTGCCATTCCCGCCGCCGCGGCTTTGATCGCGGTCGTTCTCCTCGGCGTATTCGTCATCGGACGGCTGGACGGCGGCGCTTCTTTGGCAAAGGCAGGGAATCAGAAGCTGACCCTGGAAAAACTGGTGGATTCCACCGCCTACCGCGCCAGCATGGAGGTCAAGGCGTACGTCCTGGACAGTGAGGCGACGGAATCGGAAGAACTGCCGGAAGCCTACCGCGCCTACGGCTGCCGCACAAGCGAGATGGCACAGAAGGTGGATGAAATCTGCGAAAAGTATGGGCTTACAAAGGTCGGCAGCAGCATTTCCGCCGATTCCGCCGGGGAAATGTTTGCATCGCTCGGGATTCGGAGCATGGTGGCTTCCTCTGAGAATATGCAGACCACCACGAGCAACGCAAGCTACTCTGCCGACGGCAACTTTGAATTCTGGGGCACCACAACCATGGACGACAGCTTATGGACGTACCCCGTGGAATACCGGGCGTACCGGGCCATGAAGCAGACCCTCTCCACCGCCTACTGGGAAATTGAGGACACCGAAAGCTACGAGTGGTGGAATTGCGAAACCAAATCCGGCGCCAACGTGCTGATTGCCGCCGGCCGGGACAACGCCCTGCTGCTCACCGACACCGGGGATTCCGTGGTGCTGATTGTGGTGATGAACGCCACCACGGGAGACGCTGTCTATGGTAAGGAAGCGCTGGAAGCCTTTGCCGACACCTTCGACTTTTCCTTAACGCCCCGGACGGAGGATGACCCGGCGCCAAATGAAAACAGAAACGCGATTCCCGAGGCTTTCCAACCGATTCTCGCCAAATACGCCAGGGCCGCCGAAGAACACTGGAACGCGGAAACCTGCATCGCCTCCGACATCTGCGGAAGCCTGGCCGCCTTGGACATCGACGGGGACTATGGCTACGCGCTGCTGGATCTGGATGGCAACGGCACCCAGGAGCTGCTGATTACCAACGGCTATGAGATTTTTGATCTGTATGTGACGGAAGCCGACGGCGGTGCCGGGCATCTGCTGATGGGCGGGGAAAAGCGCTCCTTCCTGTGCAAGGACAACGTGCTTCTTTCTCAATTCACCAATGAAGAAAACCAAACCTGGTATCAGTATGAGCGCCTGGAGGGCATCGATCTGAATCCGGTTATGACGGTGATCGCCAACGCGGACGGCAGCTGGGCTGTCGGAGAACTGGCGCGGGCCATGAAGGGAATCACGGAGCAGGAGGGAAGGGAGATTCTGGATATGTATCCCGTTCAGTCCATCTCCTTCGCGCCCATTCCCCGGGAAAATACGGAAAGCGCTCTGCCTGCAGCCTACCAGGAGGTTGTGAACAAGTACATCACCGCCATCACCGAGGGCTGGGGCGGAGAGGAATGCAACGCGGCGGACATCAGCATCGTGACGCGCAACTTCTCATCGCTGGGTGACGTTGGCTACGCCCTTCGGGATTTGGACGGAAACGGCGTGGAGGAGCTGCTGATTGCGACCACCAGCGGAGAACAGGTGATTCTCGACCTGTACACGCTGACAGATGGGGTACTGGCCCATGTGTTCAGCGGATGGGAGCGAAACGCTTTCTATCTGACCACAGGCGACGGCATTTATAACCAGGGTTCCGGCGGGGCGGCAGTCAGTTATTATACCCTCTACCGATTGCGCGGGGATAGACTGACTGCGGAAGCAAGCGTTACCTTTGACGCGGACACCGACCGGGAGAATCCTTGGTTCCAGGGGGACGAACTGAAGCCCATTACCGAGGCGGAAGCGGAGGACATTCTGAATGGCTGGGTAAAGCAGACTATCGAGGTAACGCCCCTGGGGGCGGATACCCAAGAGAACCCCGTTTCCACGGACGCCATGAGCGCGGCGTACCAGTCCATCCTGGACAACTACGCCCAGGCTATCCGGGAACGCTGGGACGCGGACGCCTGCTCCGCCGCGGGCATCAGCTACGCCGCCGTGTCCGGCTGCGGCACGCCGGAGACCATGGGGTACGTTCTGCGGGATATGGACTTGAGCGGCGTAATGGAGCTGCTGCTGGTGCAGGACGGCGACGGGCAGGAGGTGGTGCAGCTTACCACCTTTGCGGACGGGAAAGCCAAGACGCTCTATCAGAAATCCGCCGCTTCCTACGGCTGCCTGTATTCCACCGACACCTTCTGGATTCGGGTTTCTTCCGATACCGGCGTTACCGACGATTCCTACTACCTCAGCGGGGATACCCTGGAACCGGTCATGACAATCGGCTATGACAGAGCCAGCGATTCCTGGTACGAGGACTTCGGCGCCGGAAAACAGCCAATCTCTGCGGAGGTAGCAAACGAGCTGCTCGCTGACATCAGTCCCGATTTCTATCTGGCGACCCAGCCCATCACCGTGCCCTTTGCCCTCCCGAAATTCGTGGCGTCCGTGGACGACCCGGTGCTGAATGACTACCTGAAAACCGTGAACACAGCCGTTTATTCGGTCTATGCCACGGTGGATGTCAACAGCGACGGAAAGTACGAACTACTGCTTTATGATGATTACGGCCTAATGGAAATAGTCGCCAACGTAAACGGAAAGGCGGAAGTTATCTTGCGGGGCACAGGCTACCTGTATCTGTGCAAGGACAATGTGATCGAGCAGCAGACCGGCTACACCGGAGGCCTGACGCGGCAGTATTTCCGTCTGGACGGGCAGAACGTCAAAACGGTGGCGTATCTCTGGTATCAGGAGGAGAACCTCCAGTGGTATACCAGCGATGATTTGACAGGCTCCGAGGAAAGCCTGGTTCCCATTTCCAAGGATGAGCAGAAGGAAATCGTCAACACCTATCCCCGGGTGACCACCCAGACAAAGCCCATAACGGAGCTGCCCATGCACCGGGTTCGGAAGGAGTATCTGTCTGGGGTAGATACGTCGCAATTCTGGGAATACGGCGTCCAGGACGTGGACGGAGACGGGACGGGGGAGCTGCTCCTGTTTGTGGGCGGCAATTTGACCCGGATTGTCACAGGCAGGGACGGCGAGGCTGTACCGCTTCTGGAGGGTTCCTGCCTGTATCTGTGCGGAAGCGGCAGAATAGAGCAGTGGGGCGAAGGCGCCGGCGGGGAAACCCGGGCTTACTACCGCGTGGAAAACCAAAAGGCCGTTCCGGAGCAAACCCTCGTTTACCAGTGGAACGAGGATCAGTGGTACAGAAGCGTCGGTTCCGATGGCAGTCTGATATCCATTTCTTTCGAGGAGCAGCAGCAAATCACCGACCTGTACCCCCGCAAGGATGTCCCCACTATGCCCATCTCCAACATACGCTGATGGATTTTGACTGGATTTTTCCTGGTATCTGTGCTATAATACCTCCGCATTTTGACATACAAGCGAGGTAACACCATGAACGACAAGGAAATCAGCGAAATTCGCCGCCATCTGCGGCGGGACCGCAGCAATATCACCGCCATTTACGGCTGCTATGTGAACGACAACAAGGAAATCATCTCCGAGTTCCGTCAGAGTACCGGCATCATGCCGGAGAATGAATCCGATAAATATTTTGCCCTCCTGCGCCGGACGCTGTCCGGTTCTATTGGCAAGAATCTCATCGACATCACATTTAAGACCAGCCAGGTTGCCGGTTCTCCCGAGCACAAGCTGCTCATGGATCTCCGGGCATCCAAGCTGGCAGATGACGAACTCCGCCGGGAACTGTGCCAGAAGATTATTGACAATGTGACCATGGAGGGCAATTACCTGATTCTCCTCGGCTGTGACAGCTACGACGTGCCCTTCAAGAGCAAGGACGGCGACAGCCAGAGGGACAACGCCGACGAGACCTACACCTTCTTAGTGTGCACCATTTGCCCTGTGAAGCAGACCAAGGCCAATCTTCACTATGTCCCCGAGGAAAAGCTGTTCCACGACGGTGCTATGAACCAGATGGTTTCCGCGCCCGCTCTGGGCTTCCTGTTTCCGGCCTTCGATGACCGGGCTACCAACATCTATAACGCCCTTTACTATACCCATGATATTACCGCTTCTCAGGACGCGCTGATTGAGGCGGTGTTCAACACCCCGGTGCCCCAGCCCGCCGCCGAGCAGAAAAAGTCCTTCGAGGCGCTGCTCACCACCGCTCTGGGAGACGAGTGCAGCCTGGACGTGGTGCAGACCGTCCACGATCAGCTCTGCCAGCGCATCGAGCTGCACAAGGAAAGTAAGGTGCCGGAGCCGCTGATGATCTCCAAGGAGGACGTGAAGGAGGTGCTGACCGCCTGCGGCATCTCCGAGGAGCATCTGGCCAAATTCAGCGTGGACTATGACGAGACCTTCGGCTTTGAAGCCGACCTGCATCCCCGGAACATTATTGACAGCAAGCATTTCGAGGTCAAAACCCCGGACGTGGTCATCAAGGTGGACCCCACCCGCAGCGACCTGGTGGAAACCCGGGTCATCGGCGGGGTAAAGTACATCCTGATTCCCGCCGACGAGGACGTGGAGGTCAACGGCGTCAGCATCCACATTGACGAGAAACAGCCGGCGGAGGTATAATACATCATGATCGCAGGGCTGTGGGAGTTTCCGTTCCCACAGCCCTGCGGCATTTTGGAAAGGAACCGGAATATTGTCAGAAAAACAGCTTGTAGCTGTTGACAAACCGTGATATAATAACCGTTAGAGATTTTTTACGGAAGGTGTAATGCATGACAAAAATTGACATTTTTTCCGGCTTTCTCGGCGCGGGCAAGACGACTCTGATTAAGAAAATGATCGCCGAAAGCTACAGGGGACAGAAGCTGGTGCTCATTGAGAATGAGTTCGGCGAAATCGGCATCGACGGCGGCTTTCTGCAGGATTCCGGCATCAACATCACCGAGATGAATTCCGGCTGCATCTGCTGCTCTCTGGTTGGCGACTTCGGCAAGGCCCTGAAGAAGGTCATCGCCGAGTACCATCCCGACCGGATTCTCATCGAGCCCTCCGGCGTGGGCAAGCTGTCCGACGTGATTGCCGCCGTGAGCAAGGTGACCAACGAGGATGTCACCCTGGGCTACACCGTAGCCGTTGCCGACGCGGGCAAGGTCAAGGTGTATATGAAGAACTTCGGCGAGTTCTACAACAACCAGATCGAGACGGCCTCCAC